>NZ_JBAWUK010000008.1:0-52350 GCF_037079935.1 Stenotrophomonas maltophilia group sp. Smal12
CCCCCCCCCCCCCCCCCCCCCCCCCCCCCCCCCCCCCCCCCCCCCCCCCCCCCCCCCCCCCCCCCCCCCCCCCCCCCCGTTTTTACAAGCACAACCCCCAAAACCAAATTTGTGCCTTTGTGGTGGGCTGGGATATGTTAATAAGACACAGGTCCACACCGGGCGCCAGGTGTTGTGGGTGATGGGTTAAAGGGGGCGGGCCCGGCCAAGGCCGCCACCCACCGCACCCAATTGCAGTAGATCCACGCCATGCGTGGATGGAACGGCGCCGACCAGGGTCGGCCTCTACCTGTGCAACGTTCAGCGCACGACGCTGTCTTCGGCCACCAGCGCGTGGTGCACGCCGATGCCCGCGCGCACGCCTTCGGCCATGGCCAGGGTGATGTTGCCGACCGTCGTCGCATCGCCTGCGGCATACACGTTCGGCACCGAGGTCTGCTTCATCATGTCGACCTCGATCAGCTCGCCCAGCGGGCTCTCGGCCAATGTGCAGCCCAGCTGCTGCACCAGCGGTGTGGCCATCACCTGGGTGGCCGGCACGAACAGCGCCCGCTGGGCGATGCGGCGGCCGTCGGCCAGCTCCACCTCCAGCCAGGTCGGCTGGTCGCCCTGCACGCGCAGCACCGGTGACGTCTCGATCTGCACGCCGCGCTGCTGCATGGCAGCCCGTTCCTCATCGGTGATCGGCAGGCCCTGGCTGAAGAAGGTGACATTGCCCCAGTCGGCAAACAGCGGCGCCTTGCTGGCGGACATCGGATGGCCACCAAGCAGGCCGATGGCGCCGCCACCCACTTCGTAACCGTGGCAGTAGGGGCAGTGCAGCACGGTGCTGCCCCAGCGCTCGGCCAGACCCGGCAGCGCCGGCAGCTGGTCGGCGATGCCGCTGGCCAGCAGCAGCTTGCGCGCGGCCAGCACCTGGCCATCGGCGGTACGTACTTCCACGGCCTCTGCGCTGGCGTTGGCCTGCACGGCCTCGGCATGCACCCAGCGCACGCTGGGGTAGTCCAGCAGCTGCTGGCGCGCGGCCTTCAGCAGCTCGGCACCGCTGATGCCATCCAGCCCCATCACCCCGTGCGAATGGCTGGCGAAACGATTGCGCGGCAAACCGGCGTCGATGACGGTGACCGGGCGGCGGGCACGGGCCAGGATCAGGCCCGCAGCAATGCCGGCATAGCTGCCGCCGACGATGAGCACATCAGGATTCATGGTGACCTTCCAGGGAACGGTGATGGGCGAGATGGCGGGCGAAGTCGGCGCCGAGCTTGTCCAGCGTGGTCGCCCGCAGGCGCTGTTCGAGCAGGCGCTGTGCTTCGCGTGCACCCTCCAGCAAAGCGCTGTTGACCAGCTGCTGGATCGGGCAGCCACCGCCGGAATCACGGGTACCGACCTGCACCAGCGACGGTGCGCCCACCGCCAGGTAGACGTCATGCAGGGTGATGGCTGCGGCATCGCGGGCCAACTGGCTGCCACCGCCATGACCGCGGGCGCTGTGAACCAGGCCCGCCCTGTGCAGCTGCGCCAGCAGGCGGCGGATCACCACCGGATGGGTCGGCAGGCAGGACGCCAGCTGCTCGGAGGTGCGCGGGCCGTCCTGGCCGACCAGGTGCGCCATCACGTGCAGGGCGTCAGAGAGCAGGTTCGCGGATTTCATGTAACTACATTAGTTACATTTATATCCCCTGTCCAGGGTCCGTATTCGTTCCATATGGACACATTTGTCCTATGAAACACTTTCTTCACATCACTAAACGAAACGCTAATGTGATGTTCGTCGGACTTCAGCGGGAGCTTGGCGGGTCGATACCGCATTGCCCCTTCCCGAGAGTGCTTCCCGATGAATGCGTCTGTCCGTGCTCCGCGCCTGCAGTCCAAGCTGCTCGGCGCGGTTTCTGTTGGCTTGGCCGTGGTCCTGCTGTGCGCGCTGGCTGGCCTGGCCTCCGCCTGGTTCAAGTTGTCCACCGAGGTTCCACCCGAAGTCGCGCACAGCCGCGACGCCGAACGCCTGCAGCGTGAGTTCCGCGGCCAGGTGCAGGAATGGAAGAACGTGCTGCTGCGTGGTCACGACGACGCGTTGCGTCAGCGCCATCTGGACGCCTTCGACAACGAAGGCCGCCTGGTCGAACGGCTGGCCAAGGGCCTGGTGACCAGCCCGGACGCGCGCACGCGTGAACTGGCGCAGGCGTTCATCGGCCTGCACGCGCAGCTGCAGCAGGACTATCACGCGGCGCTGCAGGCATTTGCCGCGGCCGGCTACGATCCCGCCGTCGGCGACACCCTCGTGCGCGGCAAGGATCGCGCGGTGGCGACCGCACTGGATGCATTGAGCAGGCATGCCACGCAGGTGGCCGAAGCGGCGCTGGCGGCACGTTCGCAGCAGGCGCGGCAGACCCTGCTGCTGTGCGCGTCACTGACGGTGCTGGCCGCCGTGCTGTTGCTGATCGGCCTGTCCTGGTGGCTGCGGCGCGCCGTGGTGCAGCCGGTACTGGCGGTGGAAGCCGCTGCACGCGCAGTGGCTGCCGGCGACCTGCAGCACGTGGTACAGGTGCGCAGCCGCGACGAGATCGGACGCCTCGCCCAGGCGATGCAGGCGTTGCAGTCCACGCTGCGCGGCGTGCTGGATGCGCAGGCCGCGATGGCCCAGGCGCACGAGGCCGGCACCATCAGCCATCGCATGGACGCCGCTGCCTTCCCGGGCGCGTTCGGCACCATGGTGGCCGACTGCAACACGCTGGTCGACGCGCACATCCGGGTGAAGATGCGCGCGATCTCGATCATGGGCCGCTACGCCGTCGGCGACCTCAGCCAGGACATGGAACGCCTGCCCGGCGAGAAGGCAGTGATCACCGAAGCGCTGGATGCGGTCAAGCACAACCTCGGGGCGATCAACGGCGAAATCCGCCGCCTGGCCGAAGCGGCGGCCGCCGGTGACTTCAGCCAGCGCGGCGACAGCGCGCGCTTCGAGCATGACTTCCGCGCGATGGTCGATGGCCTGAACCGCCTGATGCAGACCACAGAACTGAACCTCGGCGAAGTCTCGACGATGCTGCGCGCGATCGCCGATGGCCGCCTCGGTGCACGCATGCACGGTGATTTCCAGGGTGTGTTCGCGCGTATCGCCGGCGATGCCAATACCACCGCCACGCAGCTGGCGACCATCGTCACCGACATCAAGCACGCCTCCGGCAACATCCACACCGCCGCCGCGGAGATCGCCGCCGGCAACAATGACCTGTCGCGCCGTACCGAGCAGCAGGCCGCCAATCTGGAAGAGACCGCGGCATCCATGGAAGAGCTGACCTCCACCGTGCGCCAGAACGCCGAACACGCGCGCCAGGCCAACCAGCTGGCGATCGGTGCACAGGGTGTCGCCTCACACGGTGGCAGCGTGGTCGGGCAGGTGGTGGCGACCATGGGTGCGATCGAAACGTCGTCGCGGCAGATCGCCGACATCATCAGCGTGATCGATGGCATCGCGTTCCAGACCAACATCCTGGCGCTGAACGCGGCGGTGGAAGCGGCACGCGCCGGTGAGCAGGGCCGCGGATTCGCGGTTGTCGCCAGCGAAGTGCGCACGCTGGCGCAGCGCTCTGCGGCGGCGGCAAAGGAGATCAAGTCGCTGATCGAGGCGTCGGTGGAACAGGTCGGTGAGGGTGCGCAGCGCGTGCGCGAGGCCGGCGACACCATGGCCGAGATCGTCGCCTCGGTGCAGCGCGTGACCGACATCATGGCCGAGATCTCTGCGGCGTCGCAGGAGCAGAGCGCAGGCATCGAACAGGTCAGCCAGACGGTGATCCAGATGGACGGCACCACCCAGCAGAACGCCGCGCTGGTGGAGGAAGCCAGCGCCGCGGCGCGCAGCCTGGAACAGCAGGCGAACCGGTTGATCGATGCGGTCGATGTGTTCGACCTGTCGGCCACGGCGACAGCGAAGGACGCGTTGGCGCGCGGCCTGAGGGATCCGGTTGCCGGCCAGCGGCCGGCACCACCGTGGAGCGCGGACTGGGGTAGTGCCGGCCGCTGGCCGGCAGCGTCCAACGCTACATGGGTGGCGGCATGAACAGTGCGGACCAACGTTCCGCACTCATTACGGCCTGTGGTCGTACACGGCAGTGCAATGCACCGTTGCCGGCATGCACACGGCCGCTGGCCTACCCTTTCGTGGATAGTCCCGTCTCCCTCCCCCACTGCTGGAGCCCCTCATGACAGTCCCCGCCTTCGGTCTTGGCACTTTCCGCCTCAAAGACCAGACCGTGATCGATTCCGTGCGCAACGCGCTGGAGGTCGGCTACCGCGCCATCGATACCGCGCAGATCTACGGCAACGAAGCCGAAGTCGGCCAGGCCATCGCCGATTCCGGCGTGCCGCGCGATGAGATCTACCTGACCACCAAGATCTGGATCACCGAGTTCAAGCGCGAAGCGCTGCTGGCCAGCCTGCGTACCAGTCTGGAAAAGCTGCGCACCGATCATGTGGACCTGACGCTGATCCACTGGCCGTCGCCGAACGGCAAGGTCGACGTGCCGATGGAGGAGTACCTGACCGCACTGGCCGAGGCCAAGGCACAGGGCCTGACGAAGGAGATCGGCATCTCCAACTTCACCATCGCGCAGACCCGCAAGGCGATCGGCATCCTGGGTGCCGGCGCCATCGCCACCAACCAGATCGAGATCCACCCGTACCTGCAGAACCGCCTGCTGGTGAAATTCCTGCAGGACAACGGCATCCACATCACCGCCTACATGAGCCTGGCCTATGGTGAGGTAATCAAGGACCCGGTGATCCAGGCCATTGCCGGCCGCCACCAGGCCACGCCGGCACAGGTCGCGCTGGCCTGGGCGCTGCAGCAGGGCTTCTCGGTCATTCCGTCCTCGACCAGGCGCGAGAACCTGGCCAGCAACCTGGAGGCAGCAGCGATCCGCCTGACCGACGAAGACATGGGACAGATCGCCAAGCTCGACCGCGGCCATCGCCTTGCCAACCCCGAAGGCATCGCCCCAGCCTGGGATTGATTCCAACGACGGCGCGCAACTGCTCTGGTAGACGCCGACCCTGGTCGGCGCAGACGTCTGACCGATCGATGAAACGCCGTGCCGACCAAGGTCGGCACCTACCGGTCGGTCAGCGCTCGGCAACACCGCGCAACATATCCAGCACGTCGTGGATGTCCAGCGGCTTGCATAGAAAACCGGCAGCCCCCAGCGCGCGGGCTCTTTCAATCACCTGTACCCGCGTATCCGCGCTCATTACAAGAACCGGTGGCGCGCCGGGGTCCCTGGCTACCGACTCCAGCACCTCCCATCCGCTGCAGCCCGGCATGTGCAGATCCAGCAGCACCACATCAGGTCCGAGTGCCATGATCACTTTCCGCGCATCGTGGCCATCATGGCGGGAGCTGAGGCGATGGCCGGCGCTCTGCAGCAGGCGCTCCACCACCTCACGGTTGGTTTCCACGTCCTCGAACAGCAGGCAGTGCAGCGGTCGCACCGATGCTGCATGTGACTGAAGAAGCTGTTCAAGGGAAGGAGGAGAGTCCACCTCCAAGGTGGAGGCCACGGTGAAGCACCACACGAATGAGGCACCGCCTGCTTCACTGCGGCCCACGCTTATCGTTCCGCCCATGGCATCGGAAATCAGCCGAACGATGTACAGCCCCAGCCCGACACCCTGCTCGCAGCGTGCCTCTCCCTGGCTGAGCTGTACGAACGGCGAGAAGATCATCTCCAGATCCGCGTCTTCGATCCCCAAGCCGGAATCGCAGACCTCGATCTGAACCTGCCAGTCGTCACCTGACCGGGCAGCATTGATGGATACCGATACCTCGCCCGCCATAGGGCTGAACTTGATGGCGTTGCAGACAAGATTGGTCACCACTTGTTCGATACGGCCGCCGTCTGCCAGCATCCAGACATCGGGCTCACTCCCATCCAGCTGCAGAAGTACGCCCTTGTCGGCGGCAGCGGGCATGCAGGTCGCCTGTACCCCTTCGATGATCGAACGCAGCGAACAAGGATGAAGCCGCAACTGCAGCCGGCCACCATCGATGCTGGCCACGTCCAGCACATCATCGATACGGTGCCTGAGCGCCTGCGCCTGCGTGGCGACCGTCGCCAGTGCATGCCGTTGGGCCGCACTTACTGTCCCCACTTCCAGCAGCTGGATCCCACTGATGATAGCGTTCAGCGGCGTCCGCAGCTCGTGGCTCATCGTACTGACGAATCGGCCCTGTGCCTCACGCGAAGCAATGGCACGCAGCGCTATGTCACGCATCGCGGCTACCAGCGACGCCACCACCAGCGGCAACAGGACCGTCAATGCCAGCGCGTAGGCCAGGTAGGCGGGTCGAGAGACCCAGTAGCCTTCAGGCGCGGCCCACAGCAATGCCAGCGCAGTCGATGCAATCGCGGGAGCAATTGCCCTGCGGCCATACACCGCGGTGGCGGAGATCACGAGGAAAGGCAGGGCTGCATTGAGCGTCATCAGCAGGATGAACGCCGCATTCACCTGGATCGCAACCATTGCCAGGCTGAGCAGAAGGCCTACCCCATCGCACCAGCGGTGGCAGCGCTCCATGCAGAGACTTGCAACGAGTGCCCATGTCACGGATACCGCAAGCAGTGCAACGGCCACCGGCAACGCACGGGCCGCCTCATTGGCCAGAACCGGCTGCGGACCATCCACCCACAGCCAGCACCATAGCACCACCAGTGCCTGCAGCAGCACCCGGAATCCGCTGGCGCGTGGCTCCTGCAGGGACGACAGAAGCCAGGCCAGGCGATGCATCTCCAGCGCACGGGCTGCCTGCAGCAATGCTGCCGGTGCGGGGGCCTGCGAGGAAACACGGGGCTCGTGCACGTCAGCCCCCTTCCATCCGGAAATGCGTCGTCGCACGATGCAGAAGACGCTGCGCAGACAGTGCCAACGCGCATGCCCGCCGCCGCACAGCGCGCGCTTCTGTACCCGAGCGGAGACAGTCACTCAACGCGTCGCAGGCCAGCGCAACTCCGGCGCTGCCCAACGCCGAGGTAACGCTCTTCAAGGCATGCAGGCGCGCCAGCTCCTGCTCCATGCCACCGAAGGATTCTTCCTTCGCCATGCTCATCCACTGCGATATCGCCGCGTCCAACGCTGCGGTGAATGATGGGAGCTGGTGGGGCGACGTTGCCGCAATGAGATCCAGCATCGAGCGTTCCCCAAGCTCAGGCCGGTCCATGGCGTGTGGACCTGAGTGCAGTCCAACCCGGGACTTCAAGCTCTGCATCGCCTTCCTCCATCTGTCGCATTCAACACTTGAACGGGTGTACTCCTGCGCCCTGTTACGCCTGACTGGAAACCTCATGCGTCAGCATGCATGACCCACGAGCTACTGCATCCGCTGATGGATCTGTACGAAAAACTGTGGAAAGCAGCCACCCAACAGATGCCCTGCAGCAACCGCGAGCATGATTCCGCCTACGATGGCAGCACATCGGGCCGGGAGTGACAGTCGCTTCAGGTCCATGGCACCCAGCATGTAGGCAACGAATGCACTACGCCATCGGAATCCTTTCAAACTTCCCTCATGGACCACCATGCTGACATTGACGCTTCTCCTGCTGCTTTCATGCAGCGTGCTGGTCTTGAAACGCCGCCTGCGCAGCGCTGCACTTCTGGCGACGCTTCCCCTGGCCATTGCGGCCAGCGCCAGCCAGCCGATCACGCAATGGCTGCTGGACCGCGCGCAGGACACGCCGCTTGTCACTGAACATGCGCTACATCCACGCACTGTGATCGTACTGCTGGGTGCCGGAATCGATCACGATGCCCATGGCCCCAGGCCCGGGCTGGCCGGTTACAGCCGCCTGATGAGGGCTGCACAGCGTTACCACGAATGCGATCGCACGCGCGAGGTCTGTACGGTGCTTGCCAGCGGAGGCGTCACTGCCAACGGCGATGTCGCTGAGGCCGATGTCTACGCACGCGAACTGATGGCACTGGGCGTGCCCACCGAGCATATCGTCCGCGAGCGCACCAGCGCGAACACCTGGCAGAACGCCAGGAACAGCAGCGCGATCATCGGACATGACAGTTCGCGGGTGGTGCTGGTCACCTCGGGCCTGCATCTCACGCGGAGCTTGATCTACTTCCGTCACTTCGGCGTCGTGGCCGAGGGCCTGCCCAGCGACCGCCTCCGTGCCACCCGGGGGTGGTTGCCCTCCACATTCAATCTATTGCTGGTCGAAGTGATATTGCATGAGCGTATCGGCGTTCTGCGCTACCACCTCTACAACCGGATGGGCTGGAACGACGCCTCCATCGAGCCGGTCAGCATCGCGCCTGCAACAACCACCCACGCATTGCCGCACTGACCTCGTCCGGTTTCTCCATCGGCGCCAGGTGCCCGCAATCGGGCACCACCACCAGCTGCGAGTGCGGCACCATCGCGTGCATTTCCTCGCTCACCGCGAGTGGCGTAATGCGGTCGTTGGCGCCACATACGATCAGCAGCGGATCGCGGTAACCGGCCAGCACATCATGGCCATCGCGGCGTTCCAGTGCGCTCTGGCGCAGGAACACTTCCGCGCCCAGGCGAGCGGTCATGTCGCGCACGCGCTGCACCAGCACGTAGTCGTCCAGCCGCGAGGCGTCGATGTAGCTGCGCATCAGCACATCGCCGAAGCCGTGGAACTTCCCCGGCAGACGCACGCTGGCGCGCTGGCTGCGCCGCTGCTCGGCGCGCTCCGGCGAGTCGGCGTGGATCGAGGTGTCAATCAGCGCCAGCTGCAGCACCCGTTCCGGCGCGATGCGCAGGATCTGCTGGGCCACGAAGCCGCCCAGCGAGAACCCGGCCAGCGCAAAGCGCTCCGGTGCCTGCGCCAGCACGTCTTCGGCCACCGCCTGCAGGGTCTCGCCACGGGTCTGGTCGCCCACGGTGCAGTCGGCGATATCGGCCAGGTCGGCCAGCTGCGCGCGCCACAGCTCGGCATCGTTGAGCAGGCCGGGCAGCAGCAACAGGGGGATACGGTCGGTCATGGGGATATTGTCGCGCCAGCACGGTGACGGAACCATGCCGCAACGGGCGATTGCGTTGTAGAGTCGCGCCATGCTCGACTCTACAGAAGGCAGCGACACGGACGCGACCATGGCAGACCCCTACAACAGCGGCACCCCTTCCCCGCCGGCACTGCGCTTCGACGATGCGCTGGTCACCACCGCCTTCGAGCTGCCCGGCCATCGCGTCGTGCGCAACCTCGGCGTGGTGCGCGGCATCACCGTGCGCTCGCGTTCGATCGTCGGCAACTTCCTGGGCGGCATCCAGACGCTCTTCGGTGGCAACATCACCATCTACACCGAGCTGTGCGAACAGGCTCGCGAGGAAACCTACCGCGACATGGTCAAGCACGCGCGGCAGCTGGGTGCCAACGCGATCATCGGCATGCGTTACGACGCCACTGATGTGATGACCGGGCTGACCGAAGTGCTGTGCTATGGCACGGCGGTGGTGGTAGAGCCGGTGCGGTGATGCAGCCGCCAAGCGTACGCAAAAGCAGCCGAGCGTAGGCTCGGCTCTACTGGAATTACGCCACCGGCGGCACGTCGGGCACCTCGACCTGCTGCACCGGCAAGGTCACCATCATCACCGTCGGGTCGTCCGGGTCCAGCCTGGTCTTGAATCCCAGGCTCTGGCACATCGCCAGCATGGTGCTGTTCTCGCGCAGCACCTGGCCTTCGACCACGTCCAGGCCCAGCCACTTCGCGTACTCGATCATGATCGCCATCAGCCGCCAGCCGATGCCGTGGCCCTTCAGGTCCGAGCGGATCAGGATGCCGTACTCGCCGCGGTGGTAATCGGCATCGGCATGCAGGCGCACAGCGCCCAGCATCTCGCCGCTGCGCGGTTCGATCGCTACCAGCGCAATCGAGCGCGCGTAGTCGAGCTGGGTCAGGCGCGCGATGAATTCGTGGCTGAAGTGCTTCACCGACTGGAAGAAGCGCAGGCGCAGGTCCTCGTCGCTGACGCGGGCGAAGAACGCACGGAACAGCGCGTCATCCTCCGGCCGCACCGGGCGCACGAAGGCCCGGCCGCCATCGGACAGTTCGATGGTGCGCTCCCACTCCTTCGGATACGGAAACACCGAAAAGCGTGGATGGCCACGGCCCTTGTGCAGGATGCGCGACGGTGCCACTGCCACGCGTGCGTCGAGGGCAAGGATGCCCTTGCTGTCGACCAGCAGCGGGTTGATGTCCAGCGTGCGCACTTCGGGAATATCGGCGGCCAGCTGTGCCAGCTTGACCAGCGCCAGCGCCAGTGCGCGCTCGTCGGCGGCGGGCACATCGCCGTAGGCCTTGAGGATGCGCGAAGCGCGGGTCTGGCCGATCAGCTCGTGGGCCAGGCGCAGGTCCAGCGGCGGCAGGGCCAGCGCCTTGTCGTTGATCACTTCGACGGCGGTTCCGCCACGGCCGACCACGATCACCGGGCCGAACGTCGCGTCATCGGCGATGCCGACGATCAGTTCGCGCGCCTTCGGGCGGACGATGGTCGGCTGCACCAGCAGGCCATCGATGCGCGCATCCGGCCGCAGCTGGCGCGCACGCGACAGGATCGCGTTGGCCGCGCTCTGCACCGCCGGCAGCGTGGACAGGTTCAGGCGCACACCATCCACTTCCGACTTGTGCGGAATATCCGGCGAGAGAATCTTCAGCGCAACCGTGGCACCGCGCTCCAGCAGCGGCTGCGCCAGGTCCATCGCCTCGTGCGCATCACGCGCATGCATCACCGGCGCGGACGGAATGCCGTAGGCCTTGAGCAGCTCATGCGTGGCCAGCGGGTCCAGCCACTGCTGGCCATTGGCCAGCGCAGCATCAACCAACGCTCGCGCGGCCGCCGCATCGACATTGAAGTCCTGCGGCAGGCTGGGTGGCGTTTCCATCAGGGCGTTCTGCGCTTCGCGGTAACGCACCAGATGCTGGAAGCCGCGTACGGCCTCCGCCTCGGTCGGATAGGTCGGCACCCGCGCCGCGTTGAGCGTGGCGGTGGCCTGGTCATCGTTGCCCAGCCAGACCGCGAACACCGGCTTGTCGCGATGATGGCGCGGGCGCAGGCCGAGCGTGCGGGTCAGTGCCTGCGCAGCGTCAGCGGACGAGGTGAACGCGGTTGGCACGTTGACCACCATCACCGCGTCGTTCTCGTTGTCGGCCAGCAGCGCTTCGATGGCCGCGGCATAGCGCTCGCCATCGGCATCGACCACGATGTCGACCGGATTGCTGCGCGACCAGCCCTGCGGCAATACCGCATCGAGCTTCTGCACCGTGCTGTCGGACAGGGTGGCCAGCGTGCCACGCAATGCGATGAGTTGGTCCACGGCCAGGCGACCGACACCACCACCATTGCTGAGGATGGCCAGGCGGCGACCGGGGAAGGTACCCAGCCGCCCCAGCGATTCGGCGGCGGTGAACAGCTCGTCCAGCGCGCCGACGCGCAGCAGGCCGGCGCGGTTGAAGGCCGCGCCGTACACATCATCGGCACGCGCCAGGGCCTGCACATGGGTATCGCGGCTGCCCGGCTGCACGCGCTCGGCGCGGCCGGACTTCACCACCACCACCGGCTTGGCGCGGGCGGCGGCACGCGCGGCCGACATGAATTTGCGCGCGTCCTTGATCTGCTCGACATAGAGCAGGATGGCGCGGGTGCGGTAGTCGGTGGCGAAGTAATCGAGCAGGTCGCCGAAGTCGACGTCCATCGTGTCGCCCAGCGAGACCACGGCGGAGAACCCGACCGAGCGCGCCACGCCCCACTCCACCAGCGCGGCGGCGATCGCCGAGGATTCGGAAATCAGCGCGAGGTCGCCTGCCTGCGGGAAATGTGCGGCGATACTGGCATTCAGTCGCGCGTGCGGCGCGATCACGCCCAGGCAGTGCGGCCCGAGGATGCGCAGGCCATGCTTGCGCGCCACCGCCTCTACCTGTGCGGACAACGAACCCGGGCCTTCGCCCAGGTGCGCGGTGAGGATGATCGCCGCCTGCACGCCGCGCTCGGCGGCGGTACGCACCACCTGCGGCACGATCGCCGCCGGTGCGGTGATGACGACCAGGTCCGGTACCCAGTCCAGATCCTTCAAGCGCTTGACCGTGAGGATGCCATCGATTTCGGCATGCCGCGGGTTGATCCACGCCACCTTGCCGGGGAAACCGGTGCCGCGCAGGTTACGCATCACCGCGCGGCCGGCCGAACGCTCACGCGGACTGCCGCCGATCACCGCGACCGACTGCGGACGGAACACAGACTGCAGGTGGTAGGTACTCATGCGCCTACGGTACCCAAAAAAGGGGACGGAGGGGATTAAGTCGTTTGTGCACAAACGACTTAATCCTCTCCGTCCCCTTTTTCTGTTACAGCAGCGTGCCGTGCAGGATCAGCGCGGCGATGCTGAAGTAGATCACCAGGCCGGTCACATCCACCAGGGTGGCCACGAACGGCGCCGAGGCGCTGGCCGGGTCGAAGCCGAGCCGCTTCAGGACGAAGGGCAGCATCGAGCCGGACAGCGAACCGAAGGTGACGATGCCGACCAGCGCGGCACCGATGGTGATCGCCAGCAGGATCCAGTGCTCGCCGTAGTCATGCAGGCCACCCAGCTGCCAGATCACGATGCGCACGATCGCCAGGCAGCCGAGGATGGCACCCAGCACCATGCCGGTCGGGATCTCGCGGATGGCCACCTTCCACCAGTCGCGCAGGCGCAGTTCGCGCAGCGCCAGGCTGCGGATCAGCAGCGAGGTGGCCTGCGAGCCGGAATTGCCGCCCGAGCTCATGATCAACGGGATGAACAGGGTCAGCACCACCGCGCGCGCCAGTTCGTCTTCGTAGTGCTGCATCGCGCTGGCGGTCAGCATCTCGCCCAGGAACAGCACGCTCAGCCAGCCGGCGCGCTTGCGCAGCATCTCGAAGAAGCCGATCTGCATGTACGGCTTGTCCAGCGCTTCCATGCCGCCGAACTTGTGCGCGTCCTCGGTGGATTCCTCGATCAGCGCATCGAGCACGTCGTCCACGGTGACGATGCCGAGCATCTGCTGCTGCGCGTCGACCACCGGGATCGCCAGCAGGTCGTGGCGGCGGATCAGCCGCGCCACTTCTTCCTGGTCCATCAGCGCGTCCACCGTCACCGGCGGATTGACCTGGGCGACGTCCAGGATCGATTCCTCGGGCAGGCCGGTGATCAGCCGGCGCATGGTCACCACCTGCTGCAACTGCTGGGTGGCCGGCTCCAGCACGTAGATCGCGTACACCGTCTCGCGGGTACGCTCGACCTGGCGGATGTGCTGCAGGGTCTGCGCCACGGTCCAGCTGGCGGGTACCGCCACGTACTCGGTGGTCATCAGCGCGCCGGCGGTGTTCGGCGGATAGCTCAGCAGCTTCTGGATGGCCTGGCGGGCGTCGGTGCCCAGCAGCGGGATCAGCCGCGCGCGTTCTTCCTCATCCAGCTCGTGGACGATGTCGGTGGCGCGATCGTCAGCCATCAACCCGAGCAGGGCAGCGGCGCGTGCCGGCGGCAGCGCGGCCACCAGCTCACCGCTGCGGTGCAGTTCCGGCGCTTCCAGCATCTTCACTGCACGCGGCAACGGCAGCGCGGCCAGCGTTTCCGCAGCGCGGGCCAGTTCCAGTGTGTTGAGGAATTCCACCGCATCGGCGGTGTTGTAGTTCGCCAGCGGTGCGGCCAATGCGGCGGCATCGGCCACCGGGCGCAGCAATTGCTTCTGGTTCATCGGTTTTGCCTTGTGGGGGTGCGACCTCGCGCAACGCCAACGCAGGCAAACCGTCCCGATGTCAGGCGGTGGCCATCGCTGGCGTCGAACGAGGTCGACTTCTACTGTCGCTGGACATGGGTTGGGGACTCCGGAATGCGCGTGCCGGCGGTGCGCCGCCAGCGGCGGGCAGTCTGGACCCGCGGGCCATGCAGGTCAACCCGGCATCCCTGCGCCGGGCGCCGGCCGGCCGGTTGTTCTCGTGCATACACCGACCGGCGCGCATAATGGCCGGGTGGCGCTCGCCACGCTTTCCTCACCCGAACGGACGCACTGCGGGCTTCCCCGATGACCAGGTATTCCCATGCATAGCGGCGGTCTGGAACTGGCCCTGGTGCTGCTGCTGGCGGCGGTCATTGCCGTGCCGGTGTTCAAGAAGTTCGGCTTCGGCGCGGTGCTGGGCTACCTGGCGGCCGGCGTGGTGCTGGGCCCGGACGGGCTGGGCTTCGTGCAGGACGCCGACCGCATCCTCGGCGCGGCCGAGATCGGCGTGGTGATGCTGCTGTTCGTGATCGGCCTGGAGCTGTCGCCGGCACGTCTGAAGGTGATGCGGCGCTCGGTGTTCGGCGCGGGCGCGGCGCAGGTGGCGATGTCCGGGCTGGTGCTGGGCGGCCTGCTGCTGCTCGACCACTTCCAGTGGAAGAGCGCGCTGGTGGTCGGTGTTGCGCTGGCGCTGTCATCCACCGCGGTAGGCCTGCAGCTGCTGTCCGAGCACAAGGCGATCAACAGCGACCATGGCCGGCTGGGTTTTGCCATCCTGCTGTTCCAGGACCTGATCGCGATCCCGCTGCTGGCGGCCATCCCGCTGCTGGGCGGGGCGAAGAACGAGACCCTGCGCTGGGAAGACGCCGCCGTGGCCCTCGGCGCGCTGGCCGTGGTGATCCTGTGCGGACGACCGGTGCTGCGCAAGGTGTTCAGTATCATCGCCCGCACCCGCAGCCCGGAAGTGTTCACCGCCACCGCCCTGCTGGTGGTGCTGGGCACTGCCTGGTTCATGCAGGAAGCGGGCCTCAGCCCCAGCCTGGGCGCGTTCCTGGCCGGGGTGCTGCTGTCCGATTCGGAGTTCCGGCACGAACTGGAAGCGCAGATCGAGCCGTTCAAGGGCCTGCTGCTGGGGCTGTTCTTCATCGCGGTGGGCATGGGCATCGATCTCGACCGCATCGCCGCAGAGCCGTGGCTGATCGCCGCCGGCGTGGCGATCCTGCTGGTGGTCAAGTTCAGCCTGCTGTATGTGATTGGCCGTATTGCAAAGCTCAGTCCGCGGCAGTCGCTGCTGCTGGGCAGCGTGCTGTGGCTGGGGGGCGAGTTCGCCTTCGTGGTGTTCAACGAAGCGCAGCGCGCGCACCTGCTGGGCAACGCCAATCACGATCGGCTGGTGGCGATCGTCGGCCTGTCGATGGCGATCACGCCACTGCTGATGATCGCGCTGCTCAAGCTGCTCGGCCAGGAGAAGGCTCCACCGCGCGGGACCGCCGAGGCCGACAAGGTGGCACCGGACAACCGGCCCAAGGTGCTGATCGCCGGCATGGGCCGCTTCGGCCAGGTGATCGCACGCCTGCTGACCGCACAGAAGGTGCCGTTCGTGGCGCTGGAGGCGAACCCGGACACGGTGGCCGACCTGCGCCGCTTCGGCAACCAGCTGTACTACGGCGACCCGACCCGCCCGGAGATGCTGCGTGCAGCGGGTGGCGAGCACATCGATGTGTTCGTCATCACCGTGGACGACCCGGAGACCAACCTGCGCGCGGTGCGCATGGTGCGCCGGCTGTACCCGGACGCGAAGGTGCTGGCGCGTGCACGCAACCGCCAGCATGCCTGGCGACTGATGGACATGTCGGCCGAGCCGTTCCGCGAAGTGTTCGGCACCAGTCTGGAAATGAGCGGGCGCGTGCTGACCGCATTGGGCGTGGCACCGGACGTGGCCGAGCGCCATGTGCAGCGTTTCCGTGAGCATGATGAACAGCTGCTGCGCGACCAGTACCTGGTGTACGACGACGAGGCCGCGGTGATCCAGACCTCGCGTGATGCACGCAACGACCTGATGCACCTGTTCGAAGCTGACGCGGAAAGCGACGGCGAGTAGGTGTGCCGGCCAACGGTCGGCATCCACCTGATCGATGGCGGACCCGGTAGTGCCGGCTGCTGGCCGGCAATCCCGTGATCCCGGAGATGTCATGAGGTAGCCGGCCAGCGGCCGGCACTACCCTTTTCCAGGGATCAGCCGTTGTCGCGCAGGAACCGGGCCATCGAGGAGACGCCCGGCACGCGCGGCTCGAACTCGCCAGCCACGTCGATGAAGCCGCGCATCACTGCGATCTCGCGCGGACTGCGGTTGAGGCTGTCGCGCGCTTCAGGATCGGCGCCGGCGCGCAGCAGGCGCTGCACCAGCAACGGCAGGCCATGCAGCGCGGCCAGGTGCAGCGGGCCAAAGCCGCGCGGGTCGCGTACGTCCAGGCTTACGTCCTCGTCCAGCAGGCGCTCCACTGCGGCCATCACCACCTGCTCGTCGCAGGCGGTACCCGGCTCGGCGCGCGCGCCCAGCAGCAGCAGCAGCGGCGTGACAGCACCAGCGGCGGCCTGGTCCGGTTCGGCACCGGCCAGCAGCAGGGTGTCGAGCAGGGCCAGCAGGCGCGAGCGGTCGCGGGCACTGAAACCGTACAGCGCGGCACAGTGCAGCGGACCCAGCTGCTGCGCGTCACCGGCATGCACGTCGGCACCCGCCGTGAGCAGGCGCGCGACGATGTCCGGAAGGCCCAGCGCGGAGGCCAGCATCAGTACCGTCACGCCACCCGGCAGGCGGTGTTCCAGCTTGGCGCCAGCGTCGAGCAGGGCCGAAACGATGTCCACCTGGCGCATGCTGACCGCCGCCGACAGCGGCGTCGCGCCACTGGCCGCCGCGTGCTGCGGATCGGCGCCGCGCGCCAGCAGCAGGTCGGTTACCGCCAGGTGGCCGCCACCGGCAGCACGCAGCAGCGCGGTGCAGCCCTGTGCGTCGACCGCGTCGACGGCGAAGCTCAGATCGATGAGGCGGCGCACTGCATCGACGTCACCGGCCATTGCGGCGGCCGGCAGATCGGCCTCGCGCAGGGTCCGGCGCGGCAACGGCCACACCCGCCAATCGAGCCAGTCGGCCAGATCGCGGCGACCGATCGACAGCGCCACGCCCAGCGGTGTCTGGCCGTCGGCGGCACGTGCTTCGGGCGAGGCACCATGCTGCACCAGTAGCTTAAGCGCGCCTTCGCGGGCCAATGCGGTGGCCAGGTGCAATGCGGTCATGCCATGGCTGTCGCGCGCTTCACGATCGACGCCCGCCTTGAGCAGGGCCTGCTGCAGGCGCAGCCAGCCCAGGCGCACCGCCAGCGACAGCGGCGGATCGCCCGCCGGCGAGGCGGCGAACGGATCGGCGCCACGCTCAAGCAGTTCCAGTGCCAGCTGTTCCAGGCCGCGCGCGGCCTGGTCGTGCTGTGCGCAGGCAGCAAGGAAGCGCGCCAGGCCACCGCGGCCGGCCGGCGACAGGCCACGCTGCAGCATCACCTGCAACGCCGGCACCGCATCGATGCCGCGCGACAACAGCGCGAACATCGGCGTATCGGAGCAGGCATCACGCACATAGGGATCGGCGCCGTGGCCCAGCAGCCAGTCCACCGCACGCGGTTCCAGCGCCAACTCCGGATCGAGCAGCAGCCCGCCCAGTTCCTCCGGCTGGCACAGCCTGGCCAGCGCCGCCATGCCGTCGGTATTGCCGAAGCCCAGGGCCTCGCGCAGCAGGGTCAGCGGCGGACGATCCGGCAGCAGGCCGCTGGCACTGGCCGCTTCGCCACGATCGGCCAGGCCATCACTGACCGCGGCCGGCAACGGATAGGACGGGTCCAGCAGGGCTACGATCGCCCAGCGGCCGGCCTCGGCGGCGTAGTCCACCGCACGGCGGCCGAGCGGATCGGTGGCATCGGCCGCGATGCCCAGTTCGACCAGGCGCTTGATCAGCAGCGGCGAGACATCCTCGGCCATCGCCGCCAGCTGCACCGCATTGCGGCCTTCGCCGTCCACCGCGACCAGGTCCGGCTTGTGCGGCAGCAGGTGCTCGATCGCGGCGGCGCGACCGGCACGGGCCGCTTCCAGCCACGGCGTACGCCCCAGTGCATCGCGCGCCTCCAGATTGGCGCCCGCGCCGAGCAGCACGCCGATGATCTCGACATGGCCGGCCAGGGCCGCCTCATGCAGCGCACTGCGGCGCTGGCGATCGCGGGCGTCGGCCCGTGCCTTGTGCTTGAGCAGCAGCTGCACGCCCGCCGGATCATCATCCTCGGTGGCGGCGGCGGCCAGCAGCACCGGGGTGCCATCGGCCGGTTCGCAGCGTGCACCGCGTTCGAGCAGGAAGCGGGCCAGACGCCAGTTGCCCACCTGGCAGGCCACCGCCAGCGGCGACCAGCCATCACGGTTCAGCGCATCGACTTCGGCAGCGGCATCGCGCAGCAGCGCGGCCACCCCCGGGTCGGAACTGCGTGCGGCATGGTGCAGCGGGGTGTTGCCATCGCTGTCGGTGGCACGCGAGTCGGCGCCGTTGGCGAGCAGGGTCATCACCGCTTCGGGGCGGCCATGCCAGCTGTCGCGGGTCGCCGCCAGCAGCGGGGTCATGCCCCGGTGCGGCGCATTCACATCGACGCCGCGGGCAATCAGTTCGCGCAGCAGGCGCAGGTCCGGCAGCACCGCAGCCAGCACCGCCAGGCTGCGCTGGTCACGCCAGTTCGGGTCCGGCAGCGCATACGGATCGGCACCGGCCTGCAGCAGCTGCAGGCCCCGGTCGATGCGGCCCTGGCGGGCGGCTTCATACAGCGCCGGTGTCAGTTCCTGCGGCGCCATCGCCTCCAGCGGCACGGTTTCGGCCGCCGCTGCGAACATCGGTTCGGGTTCAGCGCTGGACGCCGCCAACGGGCTGGAGCGCAGCGACACCAGCGGCGCAGGCGCGACCCGCTGCAGCAGCAGGTGCAGCACCGGCGACAGCAGTACGACCGCCAGTGCGGCGGGCCAGCGCGCGCTTTCCGGCAACAGGCCCGGCCAGGCCGGCAGCACCACCAGCGCGGCCAGCGCAATGACCAGCGCGGCCACGCCGAGGCCACGCCAGGCAGTCAGGTCGCGCCCCGCCAGCGCCTGCCAGTGCTGGGCCAGGCTGCCATCCAGGCGTTCGACATCGTTCCACAATGGCCAGGTGCGCCAGGCCGCCAACAGGCCGGCACTGACCAGTACGCTCAGGCCAAGCACTGCCGCCAGGCTGCCGCTGTCACGCAGTGCTGCGAGCGGCCAGGCCAGCAGCAGCGCCAGCAACAGCGGGGCGGCTGCCCACAAGGCCAGCAGCGCCGGCAGGTCCTGGCGTGCGACCACCTTCAGCGGCAGCAGCGCGCGGCTGCGGCGCCACCACGATATCGCCAACGCGAACGCGGGCTGCGCCAGTGCGGCAAGGACCGCACCCGGAACGCCGCCCACGGCGGCGCCCAGCGCCAGCACGGCGCCCGCGGCGAAGGCAATTGACAGAATGCGCGGACGGGAGGCGTCAGTCATAGTGGCGCGGCATCAGGCTGGCCACCGACGGCGGCACCTGCAGGTAGAACCCGCGCTCGCTCATTTCGCTGCGGACCTTTTCCGGGTCAGCCTGTGCCAGGCGGCGCTGGGCATCCAGGGCCACCTCCAGCACGAAGGCGAGCGTCCCCAGCGAGGTGAGCAGCGGCGCGGGCAGCGCGCTGAAATCATCGCGTCGGGGAACGTAGACGTAGGTGTCCGGCTTGAGTTGGCTTTTATAGACGTAGGCGTGCATGTCCGCGGGACGATAACCCGGGAAGAGCCATGATTGTGTCGGAAAGCCGACACCGGGGAAAGCCGTCAGCCGACGATGGCGGCGCGATCGGCGGCGTTTCGCCTGCGGGGTTCAGCAATGTGGCGGCGACGTTCAGGCTGCGCCGCCGCCACACGGGCGCTTACTTGACCTTGGCGTAGGTGCCCTTCAGCGCGACACCCGCGAGGATGGCACCGGCGTAGCACTCGTAGTTGGTGCTGCTCTTGAACTCGTTCTTCTTGTAATAGCTGACGATGTCGACCACGGCGTTGGCGCCGCGCGACTTGGCACCGTCCTGCAGCGCGCGCAGTGCCGACAGCGCAACCCAGCGGCAGGCCTCGGCATCGCTCTTGTTGGCGGCGTTGGTCTTCTTGTTGGTCACGTCTTCGCCCAGGCGCTGCTGCACGCTGACCGGCTGGCCGGCCAGATAGAAGCGCACGCTGCCGTCGATGCCGGCGTCCTTGGCGGCCTGCGAATTGACCAGTTCCTGCAGGGACTGTTCGACACGCGTGTCGCGGGCGGAAGCGGTGGAAGTCAGGGCCAGCAGCGCGGTAGCCGTGGCGATCATGAGAGTGCGGCGCATCGGAACATCTCCTTGTCGAGGGTGCGGGGGTAACGGGAACGGTATGTTGGCGCAGTGGATCACTCGCTCCAGCGGCGGAACACCAGCGAGGTGTTGATGCCGCCGAAGGCGAAGTTGTTGCTCATCACGTACTCGGCCTGCAGTTCGCGGCCCTGCCCGGTGATGAAGTCGAGCTGGCCACAGCGCGGGTCGACCTCGGCCAGGTTCAGGGTGGGCGCGAACCAGCCGGCACGCATCATCTGGATGCTCACCCAGGCCTCGAACGCGCCACAGGCACCCAGCATGTGGCCGACGTAGCTCTTCAGCGAGCTGATCGGCACGCGGCTGCCGAACACCTGTGCGGTAGCCTGGGTCTCGGCGATGTCGCCGTGGTCGGTGGCGGTGCCATGGGCGTTGACGTAGTCGATCTGCGCCGCGTACAGGCCGGCGTCCTCCAATGCCAGGCGCATGGCCTGGGCCATGGTGTCGGCACTGGGCTGGGTGACGTGCTGGCCATCGCTGTTGGTGCCGTAGCCGACCACCTCTGCAAGGATGGTGGCGCCGCGCGCCTGCGCGTGTTCCAGGTCTTCCAGGATCAGCGTGCAGGCGCCCTCGCCCAGCACCAGGCCATCGCGGCCGGCATCGAACGGGCGAGGCGTGGTCTGCGGCGCGTCATTGCGCACGCTGGTGGCGAACAGCGTGTCGAACACCGCTGCAGCGGTGGCATCGAGCTGCTCGGCACCGCCGGCCACCATCACCGTCTGCTTGCCGCTGCGGATGGCTTCATAGGCCGCGCCCACACCCTGGCTGCCCGACGTGCAGGCGCTGGAGGTGGTGTACACGCGCCCGGACAGGCCGAAGAACACGCCGATGTTGACCGGCGCGGTGTGGCTCATCATCTTCAGGTAGGTGGTGGCGCTGATGCCATCCGTGGTGAATTCGTTGAGCATGCGCCCGAATTCGCCGGTGGCCTCGTGGCTGCCGGACGAGGAGCCATAGGCCACCCCGGTACGGCCACTGCGCAGCACCGGATGCTCATGCAGGCCGGCCTCGCGCAGCGCCACCTCGGTGGCGCGCACCGACATGATCGCGACCTTGCCCATCGAGCGGGTGGTCTTGCGGTTGTAGTTCGGCGGCAGCTCGAAGTCCTGCGCCGGCGCGGCCAGCTTGGTGTTCAGCCCGGCATAGACATCCCACTCGGGCATCGCACGCACCGCGTTGCGGCAGCTGCGCAGGTGTGCCTCGATGGTCGGCCAGTCGTGGCCGAGTGGACTGATGGCGGCGGCGCCGGTGACCACCACGCGACGATCGGCGGCCATCAGAGCATGCCTCCGTTCACCGAGATCACCTGCCGGGTGATGTAGCCGGCCGGTTCGGACAGCAGGAACGCCACGGTAGCCGCCACTTCGTCCGGGCGGCCAACGCGGCCGGCGGGAATCAGCTTGAGCGCGTGTTCAACCACTTCGTCGTTGAGCATTTCGGTCTCGATCAGGCCCGGGGCCACGCAGTTGACGGTGATCTGGCGGCTGGCCAGTTCCAGCGCCAGGGCCTTGGTGGCGCCGATGATGCCGGCCTTGGCGGCACTGTAGTTGACCTGCCCGCGGTTGCCGGCCAGTCCGGAGACCGACGACAGGGTGACGATGCGGCCCGGCTTGCGCCGCCGCACCATCGGCATGATCAGCGGATGCAGCACGTTGTAGAAGCCATCCAGGTTGGTGTGGATGACCTGGTCCCAATCGTCCGCTGACAGCGCCGGGAAGGCGCCATCGCGGGCGATGCCGGCATTGCAGACCACGCCGTAGTACGCGCCGTGCGCTTCGACATCGGCCTCCAGGGCGGCCCGCGCAGACGCGCGGTCGGCCACGTCGAACACCAGCACGCGGGCCTGCTGGCCCAGTGCCTGGATCTCGGCGACCACCGCCTGTGCTTCATCCACGCGGCTGCGGCAATGCACCACCACGTCGAAGCCATCGCGCGCGATGCGCAGCGCGATGGCCCGGCCGATGCCCCGGCTGGCGCCGGTCACCAGCACGCTTCGATTCCCTGTCATGCCTGTCCACTCTCCAGATAGGCCATCGCGTCGGCCGGTTCGAACACCGAGACGTTGGCTGTCGCCCATTCTTCCTCGCCTGCCAGGATGCGGCAGGCGAACATCCCCAATCCATTGTCACCCAACAGCTCGCAGCGCGCCTGCACGCGCAGCCGCGAACCGCTGGGGAAGCTGCTGCGCGCGCTGCTGTAGCGGCGGCTGCCGAGCAGGAAGCCCAGCTGCGGTGGCCTGCCGGCCGCACGCGCGCGGCAACCGGCCCAGGCCGCGATGGCCTGCGCCATGTACTCGATGCCGACCCATGCCGGCACCTGGTCATCCTCGACGAACAGGCCGGCCTCGGGCACCACCAGTTCGGCCTCGATGGCGTCCTGGTCCCATTGCGTGATGCGCTCCAGCAGGCACATGTCCTGGCGGTGCGGCACCACGTCTTCGATCGCGTACAACGTGTTCATCGACGCTCCAGTGCCAGCACGGCATTGCTGCCGCCGAAGGCGAACGAATTGCTCAGCACCCGCCGCGGCGGCTGCGCAAGGCGCGTGCCCGGTGCGACCAGCGGCAGCACCGGCAGTGCCGGGTCGGCCACGCCGTCCCACCAGTGCGGCGGCAGCAGCTGCTGCGGGTTCTCGGCCAGCACGATCCAGCACAGCGCCGCCTCGATGGCACCCGAGGCACCCAGCGTGTGGCCGGTCAACGGCTTGGTCGAACTGGCCGGCACGTGGCTGCCCAGCACCTGCGACATGGCCAGGCTTTCCATCGCATCGTTGTGGCCGGTCGCGGTCCCATGCAGGTTCACATAGTCCACTTCTCCGGCGGCCCAGCCAGCACGCTGCAGCGCCTGCTGCAGGGCATCGATGGCGCCCAGGCCCTGCGGGTCAGGGGCGGACATGTGGTGGGCGTCGGCCGACTCGCCCCACCCCGCCAGGCATACCGGGCCGGGTTCGCGGGTGAGCAGGAACAGCGCGGCGCCTTCGCCGATGTTGATACCGGTACGATGCTGCGAGAACGGATTGCAGCGTTGGGCCGAGACCGATTCCAGCGCGCTGAAGCCGGCCACGGTGAAGCGGCACAGCGAATCGGCGCCACCGGCGATCACCGCATCGACGATGCCGGCGCGCAGCATGCGTGCAGCCGACATCAGCGCCTTGGCACTGGACGAGCAGGCAGTGGACAGGGTCCATGCCGGCCCCTGTGCGCCACTGCGCTGGCGCACGAACTGCGCGGCGGTGCCCATTTCCTGCTGGGCGTAGTCAAAGCCCTGCGGCCACTGGCCCTGTTCGGCATGGCTGCGCAATGCCTGCTCGGATTCACCAATGCCCGAGGTGCTGGTGCCCAGCACCACCGCCACGCGCTCGGCGCCATGGCGGGCGATCGCCGCGGCCACTGCCGGCGCGATCTGAGCCAATGCCACGTCCAGCAGGGCATTGTTTCGCCCGCGCAGGGCCACCGGCAGATCATCCAGCGCCGGCAGCGGCGTGCGTACTTCTCCCAGCGCCAGGGTGCGCCCCGGCAACAGGCTGTCGTTGTCGCTGAGCCCGCCCGGCGCGTCGGCGAACAGTGCCGACGTCACTGCGGCGCGGCCAGCGCCGAGTGCACAGACCACACCCAGGTCGTTCAGGTAGATCGGTGCGCTCATCGGTCCGGCCCGGCCATGTCGATCGATTCGATGCGCAGCGCATAGCCTTCGGCGCGGTTGTCCAGCTGCACGCTGCCATCGTCCAGCCGCTGCAGGTGCAGCCACACGGTGCCCTCACGCGACAGGCTGCGCTGATGGCCATCATCACTGACCTGCCAGCCCGCCGGCAGCACGGCGGCAATGGCCGCGGTCGGCCACAGCGCGAACTGCAGGTCATCCAGCACGCGCTCGGCGCGCACCTGCGGTGGCAGCCATGGCGCGCGCTGCTGGGTCAGCTGCTGGCCGTCCCATTGCAGGCGCACGCCGGTCTGGCCCATCGCCTGCACGGCCAGCTGCACCTGCTGAGCGTCGGCTTCCAGCAGCGCGTCGAGATCGCGCTCATGCGTGCCGAAGCGGAAATGCAGCTGCTGCTGCAGCGCCAGCGGCGCCGGCAGGCTGGCTGGCGCCAGGCGCAGCGGCGGCAGTTCCACCTTCGGTTTCGGCATGCGGCCGGCACAGGCGGCCAGCAGCAGGCACAGCAGCAGGGCCGCAGTACGGAAGATCAGGCGCTGCACAATTCCTCCAGCACGCGCATGCGGCGACCACTTTCATCGGCCACATACGGATTCTTGGTGTCCCAGGCGTAACCGGCCAGGATGGAGCTGATCATGTCGCGCACTTCGGGCTGCTGCTGCGGGTGGTAGATGATCTTCTGGAAGCCGCCCTGGTACCAGCTTTCGACGAAGCGGCGGAAGGTCTTCACGCCCGCGCGCAGCGGGATCGAGAACTCGGCCTCCCAGTCCACGGCCTGGCCGGCATAGCGGCGCTTGAGGCATTCACTGGCGAGCTGCGCGGACTTGAAGGCAATGGTCACGCCGGAGGAGAACACCGGATCGAGGAACTCGCCGGCGTTGCCCAGCAACGCGTAGCCGGGCCCCCACAGCGAACTGACGTTGGCCGAATAGCCGGTGATCCGGCGCACCGGCAGCACCGCCCATTCGGCGTTGGCCAGCAGGCGGGTCAGGTTGGGGTCCTCGCCGACGATGGCCTGCAGCTTCTGCAGGTCGTCACCCTCGTAGCGCTCGAAGAACGACGGCTCGGCGACCACGCCCAGCGAACAGCAGCCATTGGAGAACGGGATCGTCCAGTACCAGACGTGGATGTGCTCGGGGTGGGTGGTGATCAGGATCTTGTTGCGATCGAAGTCCGCTTCGGCCGGAATGTTGTCGCGCACGTGGCAGAAGATCGCGCCGCGCACCGGGAAGTTGGACGGCGACTCCAGCTGCAGCAGCCGCGGCAGCAGCCGCGCGAAGCCGGAGGCATCGAGGATGAAATCGGCCTCGATGCGGTATTCACTGCCGTCCGGGCGACGTACCGTCACCGCCGGTTGATCGCCCGGCTCGACCGCAAGCACTTCGTCGCCGAAGCGCAGCGTGGTGCCCATGCGCTCGGCGCCGCGTGCCAGCACGTTGTCGAAGTCGGCGCGCTGCACCTGGTAGGTGGTGCCCCAACCCGGCGAGAACTTCTTCCTGAAATCGAACGCAGTACGCGCTTCGCCGTGCACGAAGGCGGCACCGTTCTTGTACTGGAAGCCCGCCTCGACCACGTCCTGCAGCAGGCCGGCCGCCTCGATGTACTCCATGCTCTGCGGCAGCAGGCTTTCGCCGATGGAGAAGCGCGGGAACTGCTGGCGCTCCAGCATCAGGACCTGGCGGCCCTGCTGGCGCAGCATCGCCGCGGCCACGGAACCGGCCGGGCCGGCGCCGATGATCAGGATTTCAGTGCGTTCGACAGCATCCACAGCAGTGTTCATCGGTGCGTCCTTGTTGCTCGATCAAATGGAAAGAAGGAAGTCGGAAAACAGGCTCAGGCCGGCGGCAGATCGTGCGGCGGCGGACGGAACAGCGGCGAGATCAGCCAGACCAGGCCGATGCCGAACAGCAGGGTCAGGCCGAACGCGCGCAACGCCGGGGTCTGCGACAGGCCCAGCAAGCCGAACGACAGCCAGGTGCTGGCCGCGCCCACGCACACGGCCAGCCAGGCACTGGCGTCGCCGCGGTGCTCGATCAGGAAAATGCCGTAGTCGATGCCCATGCCCAGCAGCAGCATCAGTGCCAGCACGTTGAACAGCTGCAGCGGCTGGCCGAACAGGCCCAGCAGGCCCAAGGTCAATGCGCCGGCAATCAGGGTCGGCGCGAACACGCGCCAGGCCTGGCGGCGGTAGCGCAGCCACAGCGCGCCGAACACCAGCACGATGCCGACCAGCAGCAGCCCGCCCATCAGCTTGCGGTAGTGGCCCAGCAGCTGCGAGAAGTCGGCGGTGCGATCCACCCAGCGAACGCCGGGCAGGCCTTCGGCGGCACCGCGCAGGGTGGCCAGCGTATCCGCGCGCGACAGGTCATCGACCATCACCACGCTGATCATCTGCCCGCCGACCTGGCCCACCCACAGGTGCCGGAACGGCTGCGAGGCCGGCGAGGCCAGGAACGCTTCGGCGGTGAGTGGCGCGTCCGCGAACGGCGGTCGCTGCAGTGGCTCTCCCACGGCCTCGGACACGGCCGCAAGCACACCCGGTTCAACCTTCGCAGTCAGCGCCGCATCGGCCTGCTGGCGCGACGGCGACGGCAGCCAATCGCTGATCGCGCGATAGCCCCCAATGCGCTTCTGGTTGGCCAGTACGCGCAGGCGTTCGGTCAACGCTTCCTCACGCTGCAGCAGCTGCGCCGCGTCGGTGCCCTGTACCAGGTAGAACTGTGCCGGGCTGGGCATGCCCAGCAGCTGGCTCAAGCGGATCTGCTGCGCCATCAGCGCCGGCGGCGACGATTGCAGGCTGCGCAGGTCGTCGTTGCTGTTCAGGCGGGCAATGCCGATGGCAGACAGCGCCAGCGTGATCACCACGAACACCGTCACCGGCCGGCGGCCATGCAACCGCGGGAAGCGCTCCAGCGTGTTGCCCAGCCACTGCGAGAAACGGGTCTGGCGGATCTCACCGCCATCCAGCCACGGGAACCAGAAGATTACCGTGAGGAAGGCGGCGGCCAGGCCGACCACCGAGAACAATGCCATCTGGCGCAGGCCCGGGAACGGGGCCAGGCCCAGTGCCAGGTAGGCCAGCGCGCTGGTCAGCAGGGCCAGCCACAGGCCGGGCAGCAGGTGCCGCAGCAGCTTCCAGCGACGATCGGCCGGTTCGGCCTGGCGCGAAGCGAACCAATGGATGCCGTAGTCCTCGGCCACGCCCACCAGCGACGCGCCGAACACCAGGGTGAGCACGTGCACCTTGCCGAACACCACTACGGTCACCGCCAGCGCCACGCCGCAGCCGATCAGCAACGACGCGGCGACCAGCAGGATCGGTCGCAGCGAACGGAACGCCAGCCACACCAGCAGCAGCACCGCGGCCAGCGAGCCCCAGCCGATCGTGTTGATCTCCTGGTTGGCCTGCACCGCCGCCGCTTCGGCGTGCAGCGGCACACCCGCATGCAGGATTTCCAGTTCTGGCGCCGCCGCCCTGGCGGCCAGCCCGGCACGTTCCAGCAGGCCGTCGAGATGGCGCTCGCCGTCAAGCTGGAACGCCGACCCCGGCGTATCGAACTGCAGTACGGCCCAATGCCTGCCCTCGGCTTCGAGCAGGCCGTCATCGCCCAGCCGCAACCCCGACCCCTGCGCCTGCTGCTGCCACCATTGCGGCCACAGCGAGAGCGGGTCTTGCCGCCAATCGGTCAGGCGCGGTGCGCCCATCGGACCGTACAGCGCAGCCAACGCCTGCTCGGCCAACGCGCCCGGCTCGCTGCCCTGCAGCTGCTCGCGCTGGGCCGGGGTCAGCAGGCGGTCGCGGTACGGCGCGTAGAACGCGCGCGCCTCGTCGAACCAGCCTTCGATCGAACCGCTGGGCACCAGCAACGCGCTGTCGGCATCCGCCGCCATCGCCGCAGCGAACGCCGCCTGTGCGCGCTTGGCGGCGGCGCCATCCTTGCTGCCCAGCAGCACCACCACCTGGCGCGAGCTGCCGTCGGCGATGCGCCGGGTGACGTCACTCAACAGGCGGTCATGCGCGTCCTGCGGCAGCAGGGCGAGGATGTCGGTGTCGATCCGCGACTGCTGGCTCCACAGGCGCCATTGCTGCGCACCCAACACCAGCAGGAGCACCAGCCAGGCGATGCCCAGCCAGTGCCACCAGCGCCGCAACCGGTCCGGCCCGTTCGATGCTGCACCCTCACTCAAAGCGGCGTGCCTCGTCGGCGGTGAGCGTGGCCGGCGCTTCGCTCAGTGCACTGAACTGGATCTGCGTGCGGTCCTTGTTGGCCTCGACGATCTCGACCTGGCGCACGTAGCGGTCACCTTGCAGGGTCAGCGACTGGAACGCCTTGGCCAGCATCGCCGACTTCGGCGTCAGCCGCAGCCGCCAGCCCTGCCCTTCACGGCTGGCCGCCACGTTGAACTGGCCGGACAGCGCCTGCACGTCGCCACTCATCAGCGCGAACATGATCGCGTTCACCGAACGCATCGCCGGCTGCTGCCGTGCATCGAGCTCGACACGGGTGCTGCCATCGCGCTGGCGGCTGAGGATGCGGTCGGCGGTGACCACCACTTCGGAGGGGAACGGCTTGAGCGTGGTCCAGATCACGCCATGCTGGCGCGCGACCACGAAGCGGCCCTGCGAGCGCAGCGGGTTCTTGAAGCCGCTGACCTGCTTTTCCTGGCTGAACTGGCCACGCAGCACGTCCGGCCGCGCCACCGCCTGGGTGATCACATCGATGGCGGGGTCGGCGGCCTGCACCTGCGGTGCGGCAATGAACATCAGCGCGCACAGCAGCACGCTGGAAAGACGGACAAGCATGTTCACGGCGCAGGCACTCCCAGGCGTTCCCACAGTACCGGCGGGCACTGGTACAGCATTTCCCTGCTGGTCGCGTCCACCGCGACCTTGATGGTCATCGCACGGGTCAGCACCTGGCCGCTTTCCGCATCAAGGATCTCGTACTCGATCTTCAGCCGGTTCTCCCATTCCACGATGCGCGCAATCACGCGCAGCGCCTGGTTGAACAGCAGCGGGCGCACGTACTTCACCCGCGCATCGACCACCGGCCACAGGTAGCCCGATTCGAGCATCTGCGGATAGTCGTAGTCGTAGCGCCCAAGCAGCGCGCAGCGCGCGATCTCGAAGTACTTGAAGTAGTTGCCATGCCAGACCACGTTCATCGGATCGCAGTCATGGAAGGCGGGGGTCAACGCAATTTCGCCAACCCGTTCAATAGCCTCATTCACCGGCATACAGCTCCCAACGTTGCGCGCGGATCTCCACCAGCAGTTCCCGCAGTTCGCGATCCAGCGCGCGGTCTTCTTCAACCAGGGCGATGCGCTGCCCCAGGTCGGCGTACATGTCGGCCAGACTGCCATGCAGCTGGGCGTTCAGGCCAACCCGTTCGCGCAGCGCCAGGCCCTGGCGGGCGGCGATCAGCATCGCGGCCACCACCTGCTCGGTCAGCTCGATCACGCGCAGGCAGTCGCGCGCGGCGATGGTGCCCATGCTGACCTTGTCCTGGTTATGGCACTCGGTGGAACGCGAGAACACGCTGGCCGGCAGGGTCTGCTTCAGTGCTTCTGCGGTCCAGGCCGACACGCTGATCTGCAGCGCCTTCAGGCCATGGTTGATGGCCGCGCGCTGGCCGGTGGCCGCCGACAGGTTGGCCGGCAGGCCATGGTTGTAACGGGCATCCACCACCAGCGCCAGCTGCCGGTCGAGCAGGTCGGCAACGTTGGCCACGGTGTTCTTCAGGGTGTCCATCGCCAGCGCGATGTGGCCGCCGTAGAAGTGGCCGCCATGCAGGATGCGCTCGCCGTCGGCATCGATCAGCGGATTGTCGTTGGCGCTGTTCAGTTCGGTTTCGATCAGCTGGCGCAGGAACGGCAGGCTGTCCTCCAGCACGCCGATCACGTGCGGTGCGCAGCGCAGCGAATAGCGGTCCTGCAGGCGCTGTTCATTGCGTGGCGGACGCTCGCTGTGCAGGTCGCTGCGCAGGCGCGCGGCGATGCGGCCCTGGCCCGGGTGCGGCTTGGCCGCGAACAGGGTTTCGTCGAAGTGGTGCGCGTTGCCGTCGCTGGCCAGCACGTTGAACGCGGTCAGGCGCGTGGCCATCCGTGCCAGGTAGTCGGCGCGCTGCCAGGCCAGGCAGGCCAGGCCGGTCATCACCGCGGTGCCGTTCATGATCGCCAGGCCTTCCTTCGGCCGCAGCTTCAGCGGGGTCATGCCGATCTTCGCCAGCACCTCGGCAGCAGGCTGCACGCGGCCATCGTGCAGCACCTCGCGCTCGCCGCACAGCACCGCCGCCACGTAGGACAGCGGGGTCAGGTCACCACTGGCCCCCACCGAGCCTTCGGCCGGGATCATCGGCAGCACGTCGTGCTGCAGCAGCGTGGCCAGGCCTTCCAGCAGCGGCATGCTGACACCGGACATGCCACGCACCAGCGACGCCAGGCGCGCGGCCAGCACCGCACGGGTCTCGACCGGGTCCAGGTAACGGCCCAGGCCGCAGCCATGGTAGGTGTACAGGTGGTGCGGCAGTTCAGCCACCAGTGCCGGCGGGATGTTCACCGTGCACGAATCGCCATAGCCGGTGGTCACACCGTAGATCACGCCATCTTCGCGCAGCAGGCGGTCAAGGAAGTCGGCACCGCGCTGGATGTGCGCGCGGAACGCCGGCGCGTCGCTCAGTGCGGCCTCGCACTGGCGCTGGGCCAGGGCAACCACGTCTTCGATGGTCAACGGTGCATCGCCAAAGCGGCACACGGGTACGGCGTCAGTCGTCATGCGGAGCCTGATCCCAGAAGGGGAAGAAATTGAACCAGTCCAACGGGGACTGGATGACCTGGAGTTCCAACCAGCGCGCGAAGCGCTGTGCCTGTTCGGCAAGTGCCGCGTCGCGCGAGCCACGCGGCAGCACGATGCGTTCGGCGAACTGTTCAAAAGCCACGCGGTAGCCCTCGCCCTGGTGCAGGCAGGCCATGGTGTAGACCGGGCAGCCCAGCGCCGCAGCCAGCACGTAAGCGCCGATAGGGAACGGTGCGCGGTGGCCGAGGAAATCGGCGGTGACACTGCGACCGCCCTGCACCGGCGTGCGGTCGCCGACGATGGCGACGAAGCCACCCGCCGCCACGCGCTCGGCCAGCATCATCGCTGTGGCCGGCCCCATTCCGGTCACCTGCACCAGCTCCACCGCCGCCAGCGGGTCCAGCCGCTGCAGCAGGCGGTTGAAGCGCTGCGCATGCGCGGTGTGCACCAGCACGGTGATGCGGAACCCCGGCACCTGTTCGGCCAGCACCTGGCACAGTTCCAGGCAGCCGATGTGCGCGGTGAGGATCAGACCGCCTTCGCGGCGCGCGATCTTCTGCAGCACCAGGTCGCGGTGCAGGTGGATACGGTTGGCCGGGTAGCGCCCGCCCAGGCCGAGGATCTTGTCCAGCATCGTGTCGGCGAAGGCGAAGAAGTGGCGCAGGCTGTCGCGCCGGGTTGGCGCGCGGCCGAGCACGCCGCTGTATGCCTGCAGCCGCTGCAGGTACTGCATCGAGGCCTGTCGCCCCACACGGTTACCCAGCCAATGGCAGGCCACCACCGGCCACGCGCACAGGCGGAATGGCCAGCGCCCGAACCAGCGGTGCACCCAGCACAGGAACAGCACGCCGGCCACCGACGTCGATTCGCCGATGTCGGCCCAGTGCGGGGCGTCCTGCGCGGTCGCCATCTCAGCGCTGCCCCTGCAGGCGGCGCCACAGCAGCCGCGGTGCGCGCCAGAGCATGCCGAAGAACAGGCGGGTGTGCATGCGGCTGATGCGCACGTTGTCGCGCCACACATCGAAGTGCGACACGCCATCGGCGGGATAGGTCACGCGCGTGGCCAGGTGCTCGACCGGCAGCTGGCGCCAGTACAGGCGCACCATCACTTCAGTATCGAAATCCATGCGCCGGCCGATGGTCTCTTCACCGATCAGGCGCAGCACCGGTGGCAGGGGATACACCCGGAATCCGCACATGGTGTCGCGCAGGTGCAGCGACAGCGTGTTGATCCAGACCCAGACGTGGGTGGCGTAACGGCCATACAGGCGTGCCTTGGGAACACTGGCGTCGTAGGCCGGAATGCCGCAGATCACCGCGTCGGGATGCACACGCGCGGCCTCGATGAAGCGTGGCAGGTCAGCGGTATCGTGCTGGCCGTCTGCGTCGATCTGCAGCACGTGGCTGTAGCCACGCGCGCCGGCTTCAGCAAAACCGGCCAGCATCGCCCCACCCTTGCCCTGGTTGGCGTCCAGGCGCAGCAGGTCGACGCCCTGGCGCTGTGCCAGCGTGCGCAGCACCGCCGCGCACGCCTCATGCGAACCATCGTCGACCAGCAGGCAAGGCAGGCCAGCGGCCTGCACACCGTCGACCACCGCCACGATGGCGTGCTCGTGGTCGTAGACGGGAATCACCACCAGTGGCGCGAACGCGGCACCGGCAACGGCCGGGTCAGTCCGCATCGGCGAAAACCACCTTGCCGCTGGCATGCACACCGTGGCTGGAGGTATAGCGGAAGGCCAGCACGTTGCGTGCGGCATCCCAGTCCAGCTGCAGGGTCAACTCATCGCCGGGGCGGGCCACGTGCTGGAACTTCACCGCGTCCATGCGCAGGAACGCGCGCGGCATCGCAAATGCCTGGCGGCCGAAACGCATCGCCCAGTCCAGCTGCGCAACACCGGGCAGGATCGCCGCCTGCGGGAAGTGGCCCTGGAACGGCCGCAGCGCCGGGTCGAGGGTCATGCGCAGCGTGGCGCTGGCGGCGTCGCGGCAGTCCCAGACCGGCACCGGCATCAGTGGCTGGAACAGCGCCGCCAATGCCGCCTGGGTCACCTTGCCCTGCGCGTTGATCGGCAACGCCTGCACCAGCCGCCAACGGCGCGGCCGGGTCACCGCGTCATGCGCATGCGCCAGGCGCGCGCCCAGGCGTTGGCCCAGCGCACGGCGCGCGGCGTCGCCGCCCTCCAGCAGCGCCGGATCGGCCGGAACCACCACGGCGGCCAGCTGCTCGCGCTGCCCGGGCAGCACCAGCACGCGCACGTCATCCACTTCGGTGTCTTCGCGCAGCGCGCGTTCCAGAGCATCCAGCGAGACGCGGCGCTCTTCGATCTTGACGATGCGGTCGGCGCGGCCCAGCAGCCGGAAACGGCCATCGGCCAAGGCTTCCACGCGGTCCTGGGTGCGCCACCAGCCGGGAGTTTCCAGATGCGCCGAGGCCACCGCCAGGCAGCCGTCGTCGATCCGCCATTGCACACCCGGCAGCGGCTGCCACGGCGGCAGGTCGGTGTCCCAGCGGCGCCAGGCGATACCGCCGGTCTCGCTGCTGCCATAGACCTCGGTCGGCGCCACGCCCAACCACTGCCGCACCTGTCGCGCCGCGTCCTCCGGCAGCGGGCCACCGGAGGAGAACACCGCACGCAGGCGGCCATGCAGGCTGGCCCAGTCGAGCTGCTCGGGCAGGCGCTTGAGATGGGCCGGCGTCGCCACCAGCACCGTGTCGGTACCGGCCAGCGCACCCACCAGGTCTTCGTGGAAGAACCGACGCGGATGGATCAGGCGGCCGGCGGCCAGGGGCCACAGCACGCGGAACAGCAGCCCGTAGATGTGCTGGTGGGACACCGTGCCGTGCACCTGCGCGCCATCCAGCTGCGCACCGAACGCGGCCTGCAGCGCTTCCACCTCGCGCGCCAGCTGCTCCAGGCGCTTGCCGATCGCACTGGGCTGGCCGGTGCTGCCGGAGGTGAACACGCACAGCTCGCAGGCGCGCTCGTCCAGCGCCTGCAGTTCGTCGTCCAGTGTGGCGTCCAGCGCCGCCAGCGGGCGGTAGTCGGCCGGTACGTCGCCCGCGAAACCGCTCACCTGCGGCTGCAGCGCCTGCAGCGTGGCCGGCAGGTTGTCAGCGGCCAGGAACACCCGCTTGCCGGCATGCCAGGCGCCGAACAGCGCCGCAGCGAAGGCCACGGCGTCATCGAAATACAGGGCCCAGTCGCGGCCTTCAGCCGCCGCAAAGGCGGCGCGCCAGCCCCGTACGCGCTGGCGGAAGCAGGCGTGGTCAACCATGTCTCCGTCGCACAGGCCGACGCTGCGCTGCGGCCGCGCCTCCAGCAGCAGCCGGTCCAGGGCAATCCACTCAGCCATGCGCGTGCGCCGCCTTCACCCGCCGCCGCACCAGCCACTCACCTGCGAACAACACGCCCATCATCACGTACGCCAACAATCCGTTGTAGAGCATCCAGGCCCGGTCCGACGCGTACAGCGCGGTCAGCAGGGCCAGGCTGCCGTTGAGAACGAAGAAGCCGCACCACACCTGGGTGACGCGGCGGGTATAGGCCACCGCGAACGGGGGCAGGTCCGGCTCCTGCAGCCGCGCCAGACGCTCCACCAACGGCGGCCCGAAGCGCAGGCTGGTGCCGAACACCGCCAGCATCACCGCATTGACCAGCGCCGGATACAGCTTCAGCGGCAGGGCCTGGTTGAGCACGGTGGCCAGCACCGCCAGCAGGCCGGTGCCGGCGGCGGCGGCCCACCACAACGGCTGGCGCGTGCTCAGCGCACGCAGCAGGGCCAGGGTGAACAGCAGCAGCGACAGCCAGCGCGGCTCGAAGCGGCCCATCGCCAGGTACACCAGCAGCGGGTAGGCAAGCGAAATCGCTGCCACCACGACGGTACGTGCGCGAGCCATGGCGAAGCCGCCGGCGCTGCGGTCAGGCGGCTGCCTGGTCCGGCAGCAGTCCATGCACGACATCAACGATGTCCTGCACGGTGCGCACGGCCTTGAACGCTTCCGGCTGCAGGTTGCGGCCGAGCAGTGGCTTGAGCTGCACGATCAGGTCGACCGCATCGATGCTGTCGATGTCCAGGTCGTCATACAGGCGGGCCTCGGGGGTGATCCGGGCGGTTTCAATCTCGAAGCTGTCGGTCAGGATGCTGACGATGCGTTCGAACAGTTCATTCTTGGTCATGGCAATTCCTGGCGCCGTTACGACTGGCGGGCGGCGACGAACTCGCCGAGCGCGCGCACGCTGGAGAAATGGCGACGGGTTTCTTCCGAATCGGCCGAGAGGCTGACACCGTACTTCTTCTGCAGCGCCAGGCCCAGCTCCAGCGCGTCGATCGAATCCAGGCCGAGGCCCTCGACGAACAGCGGCGCGGTCGGATCGATGTCCTCCGGCGTGATGTCCTCCAGCGAAAGGGAGGAAATGATCAATTCCTTGATCTCGTGCTCAAGTGCTTGCACGGGGCGGATCTCCAGACAGGTCGAAATAACGAGAAAGGTGCTCGGTGACGCGGCGGGCTGCCAAGGCATCCCCCCTTGGCGAGTCGTCATCGGCCAGGAAGGGCGCGATCGGGATATCTTCGCCGATCTGCAGCCGAACGTGAAAGCGACGTGAGGGGACACGATACCACTTCTGTCCCTTGGTCAACGTGGGCGGGGTGCAGGTAATCCGCACCGGGGTGATGTCCAGCCGGCCGCGGACGGCGATGTTGGCGGCCCCGCGCTGCAGCCGCGGCGGCTGGCCCGGCACGCTGCGGGTGCCTTCGGGGAAGATCACCAGGGTGCCGCCGGCGTGCACCGCCGCCACGCAGTCATCGACCAGGCCAGCGCCATCGTCATTGGAGATGTAGCCGGCCGCCCGCACCGGACCGCGCATGAACGGGTTGCGGGCCACGGCCCGTTTCACCACGCAATCGGCGTTGGGCAGCAGCGAGATCAGGCAGACCACGTCGATCAGGGTCGGGTGATTGGCCAGGACCAGCAAACCGTCGCGCTGCAGGCGTTCACCGCCCTCGATCTGGTAGGTCATCACCCCCAGCGCGCGCATCAGGCGCAGATGGCTGGCAAAGGCAACCTGAACCACCCGGCGCGCCCGGCGGCGACGGACCACCGGGTCGCGCATCAGCAGCAGCACCGGCATCACCAGCACGCCCAGCAGCAGGCCACCCATGCCGAATGCGGCAAAGCTCAGGCCGGTGCCGAGCACCCGCCAGGCATGATCGAGGCGGCGCAGCGCCTCAGCCACGGCGCCCCCAGTGCCAGCGCTGGCCCAGGGCCACGTGCTCCAGCGCCGGCGCACCGGACAGCAGGAAGCGGTGCAGGTCCAGCGCGTGCGGCAGCGCGCCCGGGGCGGTGGCAGGGGCCTCCGGCGCCGCCTCCCACTGCAGGGAGAGGGTCGGCTGGCCCGGCATCGGCGCCGTCAAACGCCAACACCAGGCAAAGAACGGGTCGGGTTCGTCGGCGAACGTCGCGTAAATCTCGGGAAGGCGCGACTCATACACCACGACCCGAACTTCGCGGGCGCCATCGGCGAGCAGACCGGCCGCTTCCAGGCAGGCGGTTTCGACCGTGGCCTGGCCGGCGGCCAGCGCCAGGTAGTTGCCACGGTGGCCGCGCGCGATCGAGTACAACGCAGCGATCGCGTTGTGCACCGACAGGCCGAACCCCGTTGGTGACAAGGGCTGATCGTTGGACAGCGCCCCCAGCAGCTCCATCGAACGGGCCACGTCGCCGTGGCGGCTGGCGAACACCAGCGGGACCTGGCTGTCCGCCCCCTGCCCCTCCTCGCACCAGCAGGCGGCCTGGATCGCCATCCGGCCCAGCCGCTCGATGCGCCGGCGCTGCATTGCCGGGATCTCGGCCAGCGCCGGCGTGTCTTCGCCAACCGGCGGATACGGCGCATCGGCCCAGCCCAGCCACTGGCTACGTTCGCTCAGGCCGGGCGCCCAGGCAGCCCAGTCGACGATGGAGAATTCGATCATTTAGCGAAGGTGCTTCAACGGGAGAACGATAGGCACGAGCCATTACGGCGACGCGCGGCGCCCCCCAGTCCTGCAGCCGTGCGTCCGTCCAGGACGTCGCCGGCTGCCCCCCTGGCTGCCGGAAAGGAGCGCACGCTAGCACGTCCTGCACGGGGTGTGCAGGTTTCACATTCCCCAACACGGGAGCCGGCACCGGCGGCCCCGCTTCAAAAGATCAGTGGTAACCGGTATCGGCGTGCACCTTGCCACGGAACACCCGGTACGACCACGCCGTATAACCGAGGATGACCGGCAGCAGAATGACCAGGCCAACCAGGGTAAAGCCCAGCGAGGAGGCCGGCGCGGCGGCCTGCCACAAGGTCATCGAGGGTGGCAGCAGGTAGGGCCACATGCCCAGTACCAGGCCGAGGAAGCCGAGCACGAACAGGGCCAGGCTGAGCAGGAACGGCGGCAGGTCATGGCGCGGGCGGTTGGCACTGCGCCACAGCGCGGCGGCTACCGCCAGGGTCAGCAGCGGCACCGGCGACAGCCACCAGAAGTTGCCGTCGCTGAACCAGCGCGCCATCAGCCGCGAATCGAGGAACGGCAGCCAGCTGCTGACCAGGCCCATCGCCGCGATCACCGCCACCACCAGCGGCCGGGTCATCTGCCGCGCCAGCGCCTGCACGCGTCCCTCTGTCTTCAGGATCAGCCAGGTGCTGCCCAGCAGCGCATAGCCGGCCACCAGCGCGGCACCGGTCAGCATCGCGAACGGGCTGAACCAAGCGAACGGCCCGCCCTGATAGACACCGTCCACCAGCGGGATGCCCTGCACCAGGGTGCCCAGGATCACGCCCTGGGCGAACGTCGCCAGCAGCGAACCGAGGCCGAACGCCACGCTCCACAGCCGGCGTGACCGATGTGCCTTGAAGCGGAATTCAAAGGCCACGCCACGGAACGCCAGCGCCACCACCAGCACCAGCACCGGCAGGTACAGCGCCGACAACAGCACCGCATAGGCCCTGGGGAAGGCCGCCAGCAGGCCGGCACCACCCAGCACCAGCCAGGTCTCGTTGCCGTCCCAGATCGGCGCGGCGGTGTTCATCATCAGGTCCAGCTGCTCCTCGTCCTCGGCGAAGGGGGCGAGGATGCCGATGCCAAGCACGAAGCCGTCCAGCACCACGTACATCAGCACGCCGAAGCCGATCACCGCGAACCACGCCACCGGCAGCCAGGTCATCAGGTCCATGTCAGCGCTCCTCCAGCGGTTCGTCGGCTGCCGACAGCGGGCGCGCCGGGGTGTGGCTGCCGTGGTCCAGCGACGGCCCTTCGGCGTAGGGCTGCGGTCCGTGGCGCAGGATCTTCACCAGGTACCAGATGCCCCAGCCGAACACGAAGGCATAGCCAACCACGTAGACACCCAGCGACAGCGCGGTCATCCACGCGCTCTGCGGGCCGACCGCATCGGCGGTGCGCAGCAGGCCATACACCACCCATGGCTGGCGCCCCATCTCGGTGACGAACCACCCCGACAGCAGCGCGATGAAACCGCTGGGCAGCATCCAGTTCCAGCCGCGCAGCAGCCATGGCGAATCGAGCAGCTTGTTGCGCCACAGCTGGAAGGCCGACACCCAGGCCAGCAGTAGCATCAGCGTGCCCAGCCCGACCATGATGCGGAAGGCAAAGAACACCGGCGTCACCGGCGGCCGCTCGCTGGCCGGTACCGAGGTCAGCGGGTCGAAGGTGCCGTCCAGGCTGTGGGTCAGGATCACGCTGCCCAGCTTCGGGATGGCCACTTCGAAATCGTTGCGCTCCTCCTTCTCGTTGGGCAGCGCGAACACCACCAGCGGTACGCCCTCGCCTTCCAGGGTCTCATGCCAATGCGCTTCCACCGCCGCGATCTTCATCGGCTGGTGCTTGAGCGTGTTCAGGCCGTGCATGTCGCCGACGAAGATCTGCACCGGCACGGTCAGCGCGGCGAATGCCACGGCGGCGATCAGCATGCGCCGGCCCGCTTCCACGTGCGTGCCCTTGCGCAGGTACCACGCGCCCACGCCACCAATCACGAAACAGGTGGTAATGAACGAGCCCAGCGCCATGTGCGCGAGGCGGTAGGGGAACGAGGGATTGAACACCACCTGCCACCAGTTCACCGGATGCACGATGCCGTTGACCATCTCGTAGCCGGCCGGCGTGTGCAGCCAGCTGTTGGACGACAGGATCCAGAACGTGGAGAACAGCGTGCCCAGCGCAACCATGCAGGTGGACAGGAAATGCAGGCGCGGCGAGACCCGGCCCCAGCCGAACATCATCACGCCGAGGAAGCTGGCTTCCAGGAAGAACGCGGTCAGCACCTCGTAGGTCAGCAGCGGGCCGATGACCGTGCCGGCCACCTCGCTCAGCCGCGGCCAGTTGGTACCGAACTGGAAGGCCATGACGATGCCGCTGACCACGCCCATGCCGAACGACACCGCGAAGATCTTCTGCCAGAAGAAGTACAGCTCGCGCCACACGGGCAGCCTCGTGCGCAGCCAGCGCCATTCGATGAAGGCCAGCCAGCTGGCCGTGCCGATGGTGAAGGCGGGGAACAGCACGTGGAAACTGATGACGAATCCGAACTGGATCCGGGACAACAACAACGCGTCCAAGGGACGCCTCCTGCCTGCGACCGGTGGGATACCGGACCACTTTAGGAGGATTTCGTTAAAACGGGATGCGACCGGGTGACGCGCTGCTTCACTTTGTCGCAGGGGTCAACCGTTCTGGTAGCTGCCAACCTTGGTTGGCACACACGCCCAAACGCCGACCCAGGTCGGCCTCTACCCACCGCGATTGGAGCGGCCCCTTGCCCGGCGGGTGCCTCAGTGCCAGAAATACCAGGCCGCCGCAGCCAGCAGGGCGCCAAACAACAGCACCTGCACCACCACATAACCCACGCCACCGTCGCGCGACTCAGCGGCAATGCGCTTCTGCAGCGCCTCGCTCACATCCGGCGTGTCTTCCTGCTGTGCCTGCTCACGCAACGCCTGTGCCAGCGCGCGCGCTTCCGCATCGCGAGGGTCGGTCGGTGGATTCACAGCAGCTCTCCGGCGGTGGCATGCCGCGTCAGTTCCTGCTTCAGGATCTGGCGCGCGCGGTGCAGATGGCTCTTGATGGTACCGCGCGCCAGCCCGGTCACCTGTTCGATCTCGGCCAGATCGAAATCCTCCAGGTAATGCAGGCCGACGATCAGGCGCTGCGGCGGACTCAGCCGTTCCAGTGCCGCGCCGAGCTGGCGCCCGGCCTGCAGCGCCTCGCTCAACTCGGCCGGCCCGGGGCCTTCATCGCCGATCCCCAGATCCTCCGGCACCTCCACCGCCACCATCCACTGCGCCTCCAGCCGCCGCCGGCGCAGGTGCTGCAACGCCGTGGTGTAGGCGATCCGGGAAACCCAGGTGCGCAGCGAGCATTCAAAACGAAACCGATGCAGCTGGCGGAACACGGCAAGGAAAGTTTCCTGCAGCAGGTCGGCGACCTGGTCGCGGTCGCCCACCATGCGTCCGATCACATGCGCGCAGGTGCGCTGGTGGGTCTCCACCAGCTGCGCGAAGGCCGACTGCGAGCCATCGATGATGGCCCGCACCAGGGCCTGGTCCGCGTCCAGCGCTTTGGCGGGGGCCGCCGTCGCCGCCGTATCCTCGCGGCGACGGCCCCGCAGTGCCGACAGCGCTTCGCCGAGCAGGCTCATGCGCGGGGCGCCCCCTGTGCCCGTGGCATGCCTGCCTCAGCCCTTGCGTGCGGCAGGCCGGGTGAAGTGCCAGGCCAGCAGCTGGCCGAGGCCGGCACTGCCGACCAGCGCGGCGGCGGCGCCAAAGGTCAGGTCACGGGCCCCGATGGCGTCCAGCATGGCCATGGCCAGGGCCAGGCAGACCAGGCTGATGCCCCAGCGCAACGCACCCTGGCGGCGGCGCTCTTCTTCCAGCACAGCCAGCGAGCGGATCACTTCCTCCGGTACGTGCGGGGCCACCAGCTTGCTGCGCGCGCGCGCATCTGCAATGGCATGGATCGCGTAGGCGATGCAGATGAAGAGGGTGATCGGGATCAGTTCCTGCATGGTCGGGCTCCTGTTCGGTGGATGATGCGGGTTCAGGAGAATGGATGCGCGACCACGGCAACCGGTTGCGCCACTTTGCCAATGCCGCTGCCATGACCTGTGGCCCCTGCCCCCGGCCCGGACGGCTGCTACCCTTGCCCGGTTTCCTCTTCTGGTGCCGTCCGCCCATGTCCCGAGTGCTGCCCCTGTCCCTCCTGCTGTCGGCCGTGCTGGCCGCACCGGCTGCGCATGCCGCGCCGACGCCGATCACCATCGAACAGGCCATGGCCGACCCGGACTGGATCGGCCCGCCGGTCGAGAAGGCCTGGTGGTCGTGGAACAGCCAGCAGGTGGAATACCAGCTCAAGCGCAACGGCAGCCCGGTGCGCGACACCTTCCGCCAGCCGGTGGCCGGCGGCGTGGCCGCGCAGGTGGCCGATGACCAGCGCGGCACCCTGGACGTCGCCGATCCGGTCTACGACCGCAGCCGCAGCCGCAGCGCCTTCGTGCGCAATGGCGATGTGTTCGTGCGCGACCTGCGCAGCGGCGCGCTGACCCAGCTGACCCGCAGCAACGAGCGCGCGGGCAACGTGAACTTTGCCGCGGACAACGGCGTGATCTGGCGCGTCGGCCAGAACTGGTTCCACTGGACCGCCGCCAGCGGCGTGCAGCAGGTGGCCAGCCTGAAGGCCGAGAAGGACCCGCGCACGCCGCCGAAGGCCGACGTGCTCCGCGACCAGCAGCTGCGCACGCTGGAAACCCTGCGCCGCGACCGCGAGCAGCGCGAGGCATTGAAGGACCAGGACCAGCGCTGGCGCCAGGCGGATCCGACCCGCGCACCGGGCCCGGTCTACCTGGGCGCCGACGTCGAGATCGGTGACAGCGTGCTGTCGCCGGACCTGACCCACCTGATCGTGGTGACCAAGCCGAAGGACTTCGACGACGGCCGCACCAGCAAGATGCCGCTGTACGTGACCGAGTCGGGCTACGAGGAAACCGAGGACACCCGCACCCGCGTCGGCCGCAACGGCTTCGAGCCACACACCCTGTGGTACGTGGATGTGCGCACCGGCAAGGCCGAGAAGGTCTCGCTGTCCGGCCTGCCGGGCATCAGCACCGACCCGCTGGCCGAACTGCGCCGCAAGGCCGGCAAGGATGCGCTGAAGGGCGAGCGCAGCGTGCAGGTGATGAGCGACTTCATGGGCGGCGGCATCCGCTGGAGCGCCGACGGCCAGCAGGCCGCGGTGATGCTGCGCGCCAACGACAACAAGGACCGCTGGATCATCAGCGTCAATGCTGCCGACGGCCGCGTGCAGAACCGCCACCGCCTGACCGACAACGCCTGGATCAACTGGGGCTTCAACGATTTCGGCTGGATGGCCGATGGCCGCACGCTGTGGCTGTTGTCCGAGGAATCGGGCTTCTCGCACCTGTACACCCAGGCCGGCACCGCCAAGCCGCAGGCGCTGACCAGCGGCAAGTGGGAAACCTCGGCGCCGGTGCCGTCGGCCGATGGCAAGGGCTTCTACTTCCTGTGCAACCAGCAGGCGCCGCATGACTACGAAGTCTGCGCGGTCGACACCGGCAGCCGCCAGGTGCGCGAGCTGACCAGCCTCAACGGCGTGGAGGATTTCTCGCTGTCGCCGGACGGCCAGCAGCTGCTGGTGCGCTACTCCGGCGCCTACCTGCCGCCGCAGCTGGCGGTGCTGCCCAGTGCCGGTGGCCAGGCGCGCGTGCTGACCGACACCCGCACCGCCGACTACAAGGCACGCCAGTGGATCCAGCCGAAGCTGGTGGCAGTGCCGTCCAAGCATGGTGCCGGCGTGGTCTGGGCCAAGTACTACGAACCGGAAAACAAGGAACCGGGCCGCAAGTACCCGATCGTGATGTTCGTGCACGGCGCCGGCTACCTGCAGAACGTGCACCAGCGCTACCCGGCCTATTTCCGCGAGCAGATGTTCCACAACCTGCTGGTGCAGAAGGGCTACATCGTGCTGGACATGGACTACCGCGGCAGCGAGGGCTACGGCCGCGACTGGCGCACGGCCATCTACCGCAACATGGGCCACCCGGAACTGGAAGACTACAAGGACGGCCTGGACTGGCTGGTCGACACCCAGCAGGGTGACCGCGACCACGCCGGCATCTACGGCGGTTCCTATGGCGGCTTCATGACCTTCATGGCGCTGTTCCGTGCGCCGGGCACCTTCAAGGCCGGCGCCGCGCTGCGCCCGGTGGTGGACTGGCACAACTACAACCACGGCTACACCAGCAACATCCTCAACACCCCGGACATCGACCCGGAGGCGTACCGCATGTCCTCGCCGATCGAGTACGCGCAGAACCTGCAGGACAACCTGCTGATCGCCCACGGCATGATGGATGACAACGTGTTCTTCCAGGATTCGGTGAACCTCACCCAGCGCCTGATCGAACTGCACAAGGACAACTGGTCGATCGCCCCGTACCCGCTGGAACGCCACGGCTATGTGCGTGCCGATTCCTGGCTGGACCAGTACAAGCGCATCCTCAAGCTGTTCGAGCAGAACCTGAAGTGAGCAACGCCGCAGCCACGATCCGGATCGTGGCTGCGGTCATCCTGGATGACCGCGGCCGGGCGCTGGTGGTGCGCAAGCAGGGTGCGCGCCGCTTCATCCAGCCCGGTGGCAAGCCCGAACCCGGCGAGGCGCCCCTGCAGGCGCTGGCCCGCGAGCTGGACGAGGAACTGGGCGTGCAGCTGCGCGCCGATGCCGCCATCGCGCTGGGCACGTTCGAGGACTGGGCTGTGAACGAGCCCGGCCACCGCGTGCAGGCACAGGCGTGGTGGGTGCAGGTGGACGGTGCGCCGCAGGCGCGCGCCGAAATTGCCGAACTGGCCTGGGTGCCGCTGCAACCGCCGCATGGCCTGCCCTTGGCACCCTTGAGCGAACACCATATCCTGCCGGCCGTCGCCACCCGGGCGACGGCCCGCTGAGCAGGCGGGCGCCGACTGCAAGGACATCGGATGTCAATGTCGATCCCGTCGATCCCCTCGCCGCTTTCCCCGGCCTATCACGCCTGGGTGCGCCCGGTCGCACAGGCTTCGTTCTGGCTGTCACTGCTGCTGACGATCTACTTCGTGCTGCAGGGACTGGTGCTGTGGCCGCTGCAGAACCTCAGGCTGTGGCGCCTGGTGGAAAGCGAAGTGCAGCAACAGCAGCTGCACAGCCTGGTCTGGCTGCTGGCGCACCCGGTGGCCGCGTCAATGGTCGTCGCGCTGTTGTGCCTGGCCTCGACCGTGTCCAGCTGGGGCCTGCTGCGTGAACGTCGCTGGGGCCTGTGGAGCTTCGTGGTACTGCTGCTGCTGAGTGCCCTGACCAACTTCGCAGCCGCCTGGTGGCTGGACCTGTTCATGGGCGACTTCATTCCGCTGCTGGCCGATGACCCGGCCCTGCTGCAGGAGCTGCAGCTGAAACGCTGGCTGATCACGCTGACCGTGGTCGGCATGTCGTTCGTGCTTCTCGGCCTGCAGGGCTGGCTGGCCTGGCGACTGCTGCGTCCCGACGTGCGCGCGCGCTTCCACTGAGTTCTTCCGGGCGTGGGCCAGGGCCTCCGGCAGCACCCGGCGTTTTGCCTTTGATCGTCAAGGAGACGACATGCTCTCACTCGCACCGTACCGCCACTGGCTGGCCTGGGCGTTGCTGCTGGCCACGCCGGTGGCCGCGGCACAGTCACCGCAATGCGGCCTGTTCAAGGCCGACGAAGGCAGCAGCACGCTGCGCGTCAGCTCATCCAACCGCGGCGAGCAGAAGCACTTCGGCAGCGCACCGACCCCGGTCGCGTTCCAGCAGATCGAAGGCAAGCTGCAGCTGGTGAATCTGGAATATGGCCTGCCCAGCGCGCTGCAGGTGCGCGACCGTGGCCGCACCCTCGAGGTGGACGGCACGGTCTACACCCTGCAGGCCCCTGCACAGTGCGCCGCAGCCGCCGCGCCGGCTGCGGGCAGCTGCCTGGCCGATGCGGCGGCCTGCCTGGACAACCGCCACGAGGCCACCCCCACCGCGCTGGCAGCGGCGTGCCGGGAAGGCGTGCCCGGCATGTGCCTGCAGCTGGCCGATCGCTGGCATGACGAGGCCAGGGCGCCGGCCACGCCGGATGAGGCGCAGCAACAGGCCATCCTCGATACCGCACTGGCCGGCATCGAACTGCCTGTGCCGTGCCGGAATGGCGGCTTCAGCAACGAGACACCGGCCTGTGCAGCGGCGCTGGAAGCGGATCCGGCGCTGCAGGAGCAGATCGTCAAGGCCGCGATGGGTGCGGCGATGGTCGAAGCCGTGAGCTCCGTGCTGTCACCCTCCACGCCGGTGGTGGTGCCGGCCGCGCAGCGCCAGCAGCTGTTGCAGTTGTGCCAGCAGGTCGGCCATGGCGGCTTCTGCAGCCGCGTGGCCGAGCTCTCGTGGGAATCCGGCGACCCCTTGCAGGCGGTGCAGGCACTGGCCACAGCGTGCGCGCCCGGCAATGACAGCGCCGCCTGTGAGCGCCTGCCTGCGTTGCAGGCGCTGGGCGCCTCGTTGCGGCCGCAGCCGGCTACGGCGCTGCCCTGCGGCACCTTCCGCGCCGCAGGTGGCCTGGTGGATACGCTGGACTTCGGCGATGCAGGACGGGTCGGCATCGGCTGGGACAGCCAGCTGCGTGCCCGTGTCGAAGACGGCGACGTCCGCATCCGCCACGACAAGGGCGGCGACTTCGTGCTGCGGCCGTTGCCCGGCGGCCAGCTGCTGGGCCTGGACACGTGGACACGCTTCCAGGTGTTCGTGCCGACCGGCGGGGGCGCGAGCACCTGCAGCCCGCCGAAACACTACACGGTGCTGCCGCTGCCGCAGGACTGCCCGCAGGCGCTGGCCAGCGGCGGTGCCGAAGCCTGCTGCGCGCAGGGCAAGCTGCAGGGCTGCAACATTCTTGGCAACCGTCTTGCGCTGTCCGGGCAGTGGCGACAGGCGGCAGAGCACTACACCACCGTGTGCCGTGCCGGCGTGCGCGAGGGCTGCGAGAACCTGGTCGCAGCGCAGGGCCGCAGCAGCGACGTCGACGCCCATGCGACGCTGGAGCGGCTGTGCGCCGCCGACCGCAGCGGGCGCCACGTCGCCTGCGATGTGCTGGACACCGGAAACTGGAGCGCCCTGGAGCTGGGTCGCGTCCTGCAGGAGGCGGTGGACGAAGCGACGGCCGAGGACGCTCCGGCGCCGCGCACTTCCAATCGCAAGCGCTGAGCCTGCCAGGGCCTGTCCGCAGCGTTGGCCGGGCCCTGCGGTAAAGTACGCGCCATGAACGAATTCGAGCGCGTTCGCGCCTACCTCACCGAGCTGCAGGACCGCATCTGTGCGGCGATCGAGGCCGTCGATGGCCGGGCCCGCTTCCAGGAAGACCTGTGGCAGCGTGCCGAGGGCGGTGGCGGGCGTACCCGCGTGCTGCGCGACGGTGCGGTGTTCGAGCAGGCCGGCATCGGCTTCTCCGACGTCGCTGGCAGCCGCCTGCCGCCGTCGGCCTCGGCCAACCGCCCGGAACTGGCGGGCGCCTCCTGGCGCGCCACCGGCGTGTCGCTGGTGTTCCACCCGCTCAACCCGTACGTGCCGACCACCCATGCCAACGTGCGCTTCTTCCAGGCGCAGCGCGACGGTGAAGTGGTAGCCAGCTGGTTCGGCGGCGGCTTCGACCTGACCCCGTTCTATCCGTTCGACGAGGACGTGCAGCACTGGCACCGGGTCGCACGCGATCTGTGTGCGCCGTTCGGCGACGAACGCTACGCCGCGCACAAGCGCTGGTGCGACGAATACTTCTTCCTGCGTCATCGCAACGAAACGCGCGGCGTCGGCGGTCTGTTCTTCGACGACCTGCACGGCGATTTCGAGCGCGATTTCGATTATCTGCGCGCGGTCGGCGACGGCTTCCTCGATGCGTACCTGCCGATCGTGCAGCAGCGCAAGGACACCCCGCATGGCGAACGCGAACGCGAGTTCCAGCTGTACCGCCGCGGCCGCTACGTGGAATTCAACCTGGTCTACGACCGCGGCACCCTGTTCGGGCTGCAGAGCGGTGGCCGCAGCGAAAGCATCCTGATGAGCCTGCCGCCGCGGGTGCGCTGGGAATATGGCTTCTCGCCCGAACCGGGCAGCCCCGAATCGCGCCTGGCCGACTATCTGGTGCCGCGCGACTGGCTCTGAGGGGTGCCGTCGCGCGGGGCGTGGGCTCGGCGCTGGTCAGCTGCCCTTCCGCGCGATGATGGTGATGTGCCCGGTGGTCTCCAGCAGGGCAATCTGCACGTCTTCAATCTGCAGCCCGCCCTGCTGGCGCAGCGCGGCGTCGAAATCTGCACGGCTGATCAGTTCGCGGCGGAGAACGCCCTCCAACAGCCGGCCATCACGCGCGATCACGGTGGGCTCTCCTTCGATCATCCGCTCCATGCGCCGATTCCGGGTGGTCAACCAGCCCACCCCATAGTTCAGCACGATCAGGGTGGCCGCCAGCAGCAGGCCACCACCCAGCGAGGTGTCAGTGCCCAGCAGCGCGTTCTGCACCGCGTTGCCCAGCAGCACGATCAGCAGCACGTCGAAGGGCGTGATCTGCCCCAGAGCCCGCTTGCCGCCCAGCCGGACCATGCCCAGCACCACCACATAGACCACCACCGCGCGCAGGATGAATTCCCACCACGGCATCGCCAGTGCGAACAGATCGGGCATCGTCTTCCCCTGCGGAGCGGTGGCCCAGCCTAGCACCTGGGGTCAGATCCCTTTGCCCGTCGGGCAAAGGGATCTGACCCCATCCGAGGTTCCGGCGACACAAATAAAAAGCCCCGCTGACCAGGGGGAGGTCAACGGGGCCGGGGAACGGGCACTTGGGGAGGAGTCCCCGTTCCGAGATCTGCTCCAGGGGATGGGAGAGATCCACAACAGGCATTGCGCCTGTCGGGAGTTATAGAAGCACTCCGAACACTAACGGTTCGTGAAGGGGCCCCATTTAATGAAATTCAATCGGGGCAACATTCATGGTCGAGTCAGAAACCCCCGACTCATGAACACATTCACGTCGTTTTCGGCCTTAAATGCCGTCAGTGCGCTTCGTCCCAGTTGTTGCCGACGCCCGTGTCGACCACCAGAGGCACCCGCAGTTTGGCCGCTTGCGACATGCGCTCCACCACCTGCAAACGCAAGTCTTCCACGAAACTGCTTTCGGTTTCGAACACCAGTTCATCGTGCACCTGCAGGATCATCCGTGCCGGTGCCCCGCTGTCGCGCAGCCACTGGTCCACATCCACCATTGCACGCTTGATGATGTCGGCGGCGGTGCCCTGCATCGGCGCGTTGATCGCGGCGCGCTCGGCCCCGGCACGCAGGCCCTGGTTGCGGGCGTGGATGTCGTTCAGGTACAGGCGGCGGCCGAACAGGGTTTCCACATAGCCCTGGTCACGGGCCTGCTGGCGCATCCGCTCCATGAAGTCGCGCACGCCCGGGTAGCGGCTGAAGTACAGCGCCACGTAGTCCTGCGCCTGGCCCCGGTCGATGCCCAGGTTGCGGGCCAGGCCGAAGGCGCTCATGCCGTACATCAGGCCGAAGTTGATCGCCTTGGCGGCGCGGCGCTCGTTCGGGGTCACCTCCTCCAGCGTGCGCCCGAACACCTCGGCGGCGGTGGCACGGTGCACGTCGGCGCCCTGCTCGAAGGCGCGCACCAGGCCCGGATCCTCGGACAGGTGCGCCATGATCCGCAGCTCGATCTGCGAATAGTCAGCGGCCAGAAGCTGGCAGCCTTCCGGCGCCACGAACGCGCGACGGATGCGGCGGCCGTCCTCGGTGCGGATCGGGATGTTCTGCAGGTTCGGGTCCGACGAGGACAGGCGGCCGGTAGCGGCGCCGGACTGGTGGTAGCTGGTGTGCACCCGACCCGTGTCCGGATTGACCATCTCCGGCAGCTTGTCGGTGTAGGTGCTGCGCAGCTTGGCCAACCCGCGGTAGTCGAGGATCACCCGCGGCAGTTCGTGCTGGTCGGCAATCGCTTCCAGCGCCTCTTCGTTGGTGCTGGGCTGGCCCTTCGGGGTCTTCACCACTGCCGGTAGCTTCAGCTCGTCAAACAGCACCGCCTGCAGCTGCTTGGGCGAATCGAGGTTGAAGCTGCGGCCGGCCAGCTCGGTGGCCTTCTGCTGCGCGGCCAGCATGCGCGAGGACAGGTCCTGGCTCTGGCGGCGAAGTTCGTCGGTGTCGATCCGCACGCCGTTGGCTTCGATCGTGGTCAGCACCGGCACCAGCGGCATCTCGATGGTGCGGTACACGCTGTCCAGCGCCGGCTCGGCCAGCAGCTGCGGCTGCAACGCGTGGTGCAGGCGCAGGGTGATGTCGGCGTCTTCGGCCGCATAGCGGCTGGCTTCGTCGATGCCTACCTGCGAGAACGGGATCTGCTTGGCGCCCTTGCCGGCCACGTCCTCGAACTTGAGGGTGCTGTAGCCCAGGTAACGCAGGGCCAGCGAATCCATGTCGTGGCGGGTGGCGGTGGAATTGAGCACGAAGCTCTCGAGCATGGTGTCATCGTGGTAGCCCTGCACCGCCACGCCGTGGCGGCGCAGCACATGCAGGTCGTACTTGCCGTGCTGGCCCAGCTTCTTTTTCGTTGGGTCCTGCAGCGCCGGGCGCAGTGCGTCCAGCACCTGCTGCATCGGCAGCTGGGCCGGCGCACCCGGGTAATCGTGGCCGACCGGAATGTACGCCGCCCTGCCCGGCTCGACGGCCAGGCTGATGCCCACCAGGCGCGCGCGCATCGCGTCCAGCGCGTCGGTCTCGGTATCGAAGCTGATCAGCTCGGCCTGCTGCAGGCGTTCGACCCAGGCCTGCAGCTGCCCGCTGGTCAGCACGGTCTCGTATTCACCCGGCGCGGACAGTGCCGGATCCAGCGTGCCGGCGGCGGGCGCCTCGACGCTGCCACGCGCGAAGCCGGCCGCAGTGCCGCGCAGGCTCGGGGTCGCCTCGCTGGCAGCCACCGGTGCCGGCACAGGCGCGCCCAGCTCCTTCAGGGCCTGGGTGAAACCGTAACGCGTATACAGCTCGGTCAGCGCCGGCACATCCTGCTCGCGCAGCGCCAGCGTGGTCGGGCTGGCCTCCAGTTCCACATCGGTGCGGATCGTCACCAACTCGCGGTTCAGTGGCAGGCGTTCCAGCGCAGCGCGCAGGTTCTCGCCGATCTTGCCCTTCATGGTCGGCGCGGCCGCCATCACCCCGTCCAGGTGCTGGTACTCGGCCAGCCACTTGGCGGCGGTCTTCGGCCCGCACTTCTCCACGCCCGGCACGTTGTCGACCGCGTCGCCCATCAGCGCCAGCAGGTCGATGATCTGATCGGCGCGCACGCCGAACTTGTCCATCACCGCCGCGTCGGAATCCATGCGGCTGCCGGTCATGGTGTTGACCAGCTCGATGCCCGGCCGTACCAGCTGGGCGAAGTCCTTGTCACCGGTGGAAATGGTCACCTTCAGGTCCTGCGCCAGGCCCTGCAGCGCAAGCGTGCCGATCACATCGTCGGCTTCCACGCCGGGGATGCGCAGGATGCTGATGCCCAGCGCTTCGACGATGCGGCACATCGGCTCGACCTGGCTGCGCAGTTCATCGGGCATCGGCGGGCGGTTGGCCTTGTACTGGTCGTACAGGTCATCACGGAAGGTCTTGCCGGGCGCATCGACCACGAACGCGACGTAGGCCGGGCGTTCCTTCAGCGTCGAACGCAGCATGTTGACCACGCCGAACAGCGCGCCGGTGGGTTCACCCTGTGCATTGGACAGGGGCGGCAGCGCGTGGAACGCGCGGTACAGGTAACTGGACCCGTCGATCAGGACTAATCTGCTCATGCGCCGATTCTACGCGCCCGTGCCTGCACCGCGGCGACACGGCGCGCACACCGCGATGGGGCATAATCAGGGCTCTTTCCAGGCAAAGGCCCCCGCCGATGAAGACCCTGATGCTGGCTTCCCTGCTCCTGCTCGCTGGCTGCGCCAGCATGGGTGGCGCGGGTGCTCCCCCGGTGGACGTCAAGGGCGCGGATGTGTCCAGGCGCACCATGGACAACGGCGATGTCATCGAGGAATACCGTGTGTCCGGCCAGCTGCGCATGGTCAAGGTGACCCCGTCGCGCGGTGCCCCGTTCTACATGTACGACAAGAACGGCGATGGCCGATTCGACAACGACAAGGATGGCGTGTCGCCGGTCTACTGGAAGCTGTACAGCTGGTGAGGTGACCGGGTCGGATCCCTGCGATCCAGTAGATCCACGCCATGCGTGGATTCACCCCAGCCCCCTACAAAAAACAACGCCGGCACGCATCCTGCGCACCGGCGTCGGGTCCCCTCCCCGGGGAACGCTTCAATCAGGGGGTATGGATCAGCGGATGACCAGTACCGGCAGCGTGCTGCGCGCCAGCACCTCGGCAGTCTGGCTGCCCAGCAGTACACGGGTCACGCCACGGCGGCCGTGCGAGGTCATCACGATCAGGTCGCTGTTGCGCTCGGCCGCCGTCTCGATGATGCCGTCGGCCGCGTAGCGGTCCAGCACGTGCACCGGGTTGGCCGTGATGCCCTGCTCGGCGGCCTTGGCCAGCGCCGGCTGCAGCACCTTCTGCGCGCCTTCCTCGCGGTCAGCCTTGTATTCCGGGCTGTTCATGTAGCCCACGCTCCAGCCCATGGCGTCATACATGCCCACGGCCCACGGCTCGGACACGGTCACGATATCGACCTCGGCATTGAGGTCCTTGGCCAGCTCCAAGCCCTTGGCCAGGCCCTTGTCGGCCAGCTCGGACCCGTCAGTGGCAATCAGGATGCGCTTGTACATGGTAGGGCTCCGTGGCGGTCTGCCAGATGGGAACAACACCATTACACACCGGATGTGGAGGCGGCGCCTTGAGCAGGATCAATCCGGCGCCGTGCAGCGGCCCGTGCGCGCCACCCGCTTGCCCGCCCCCCTTCTGTAGAGCCGAGCCCATGCTCGGCTTCGGATGCATGAGCCGAGCATGACTCGGCTCCACATTTTCCGCCCTCAGGCGATCTGCACCACGCGTGCGTTCTGGCACAGGGGGTAGCTGCCCACGAATTCAGCGATCGCATCGCGCATCGCCTCGAACGATTGGCCGTACATGTACAGCGCGGTCTCGCTCGGGCCCTGCCACCAGCTGCAGATCTCGCCAAGGCCATCAATGCGCTCGGACAGCTGCTCGAACACGTGGTTGGAATCGCACTGTTCGTAGACCTCGTCCGGCAGGTTCAGGCCATCCAGGTAGATGCCCAGGCCCGCGGTCACGCCGAAGCTGCGATCGGCTTCACCCGCGCCCTGGATCTTCGAGCCCTTCGGTGCACCCAGCTGCTCCAGCAGGTCGATCAGCTTGGGCACGCCATCGGCATCGACCAGCGCCACTTCGATATCGCCGTATTCGACCTCACCCAGATCGGACATCGCCGTGCCGCCGCCGGTGATCTCGCCGACATTGGCCGCCTGCAGCAGCGCATCGAGTGGGTCCTCGAACAGTTCGTGGCGATGCTCCGGCTGCAGCCGGGCGTTCAACTTCACGGTGACGTGCAGCGTAGGTTCGGTCATGGGGCGTTCCTGGAAGAAGTGCCGCCTATTGTAGAGCCGAGCCCATGCTCGGCTGCTTTTCCCGCCAGAAGC
>NZ_JBAWUK010000008.1:52360-114925 GCF_037079935.1 Stenotrophomonas maltophilia group sp. Smal12
CCCCCCCCCCCCCCCCCCCCCCCCCCCCCCCCCCCCCCCCCCCCCCCCCCCCCCCCCCCCCCCCCCCCCCCCCCCCCCCCCCCCCCCCCCCCCCCCCCCCCCCCCGTTTTAAACCCGAAAACCCCCAAACCCCATTTTGGGGCGTGGCGGGGGGCCGCGCCTCTACAACAGCCCGTCAGCGCAGGTACGGGGTCACCTTGCGCTTGAGCAGCTCCACCAGCACCGGGTCCATGTACTCGTAGTCATCCGGGATATCCAGGCAGATCACTCGCTTCTCCTTCAGCCACGGCTTGTAGCGGCTGGACAGCCGGTTGCGGTGCGCCTTCTCCATCACGAACACCAGGTCGGCCCACTGCAGCAGCTCGGGGCTGAGCACTTCCTCGGCGTCGGCCAGCAACCCGGCTGAGGCGGTCTCGATGCCCGGCCAATCGGCGAAGACCTGCTCGGCGGTGGGGCTGCGCAGGCGGTTCTGGCTGCAGAGGAAGAGCACGTTGCGGGTCATGAGCGCAGCCTAATCGGGGTCGGATCCCTTTTCCAACGGAAAGGGATCCGACCCCTCGGCGGTGATCAGATCACCGTCAGGTTGGCGTAGGCCATCACCAGCCACTTGCTGCCGGCGTCGGCGAATTCGACCTGCACGCGGGCGTGCGCGCCGCTGCCTTCGTAGTCGGTCACCATGCCTTCGCCGAACTTGGGATGGGTAACCAGCGCGCCGAGCTTGATCGGCGGCGCCTCGATCGAGGCATGACCCATCACTCGGCTGGCGCCCATCGAGGCCGGTCGCGAGACCTGCACCTTGGGGCGCACTTCGTGCAGCAGTTCACGCGGGATCTCGCGCAGGAAGCGCGACGGCAGGCTGTAGTTGTCCTGGCCGTGGATGCGGCGCGATTCGGCATAGCTCAGCACCAGCTTCTGGCGCGCGCGGGTGATGCCGACGTAGGCCAGGCGGCGCTCTTCTTCCAGACGCCCGCTTTCCTCCAGCGAACGTGCGCTGGGGAACAGGCCTTCTTCCAGGCCGGCCAGGAACACCAGCGGGAATTCCAGGCCCTTGGCCGAGTGCAGGGTCATCAGCTGCACACCATCCTCGCCGGCCTGCGCCTGGCCTTCACCGGCCTCCAGCGCGGCATAGGCCAGGAACGCGACCAGCTCGTCCATGTCCTCGCCCACTTCCTCGATGTCGTCGGCGCGGCGCACGAAGCGCGAGGCGACCGAGACCAGTTCGTCGAGGTTGTCGGTGCGCGATTCCGAGTCCAGCGCGTTGCGGCTTTCCTTGCTCCAGTGCTCGCGCAGCTGCGAGCGGGCCAGCGCGTGGTCCACGCGCTCGGCCAGGGTCATGTGCACGGTCTGCGCCTGCAGCTCGTTGACCAGCCCCAGGAAGCCGGCCAGCGCATTGCGCGCGCGTGCGGCCAGCGCGTTGCCCTGGGTGACCAGCATGGTCGCTTCCCACAACGAAATGCCCTGCGCGCGCGCCTCGCGGCGCACTTCGTCCAGCGTGCGGTCGCCGATGCCACGTGTCGGGGTGTTGACCGCGCGCTCGAAGGCGGCGTCATCGTTGCGGTTGGACAGCAGGCGCAGGTAGGCCAGCGCATCCTTGATTTCGGCGCGCTCGAAGAAGCGCATGCCGCCATACACGCGGTACGGCACCTGTTCGCTCAGCAGCGCTTCTTCCAGCGCGCGCGACTGCGCGTTGCTGCGGTAGAGCACGGCCACTTCGGTGTAGCTGCCACCGTCGCGCACCCACTGGCGGGCGCGCTCGACGATGTAGCGCGCCTCGTCCATCTCGTTGTACGCCGCATACAGGTCGATCGGCTCGCCGTCGCCGCTGTCGGTCCACAGCTGCTTGCCGATGCGATCCGGGTTGTGCGCGATCACCGCGTTGGCGGCGCCGAGGATGTTGGCGGTGGAGCGGTAGTTCTGCTCCAGGCGGATGGTCTGTGCGCCCGGGAAGTCGCGCAGGAAGCCCTGCACGTTCTCGACCTTGGCACCGCGCCAGCCGTAGATGGCCTGGTCATCGTCGCCGACCACGAACACGTGGCCGGAATCGCCGGCCAGCACGCGCACGAAGGCGTACTGGATGGCGTTGGTGTCCTGGAACTCGTCCACCAGGATTTCGCGGAAGCGCGCGCGGTAATGCGCCAGCAGGGCCGGGTTGTCGCGCAGCAGTTCATGCGCGCGCAGCAGCAGCTCGGCGAAGTCGACCAGGCCGGCGCGGTCGCAGCGTGCCTGGTACTCGATGTAGGCCTGGCGCATGGTTTCCAGCCACGCATCGTGCGGTTCGGGCTGGATGTGCTGCGGGCGGCGGCCTTCGTCCTTCTGCGCGTTGATCCACCACGCGATCTGCTTGGGCGGGTACTTGCCGTCGTCCAGCTCCAGCGCCTGCACCACGCGCTTGACCAGCCGCAGCTGGTCGTCCGAGTCCATCACCTGGAAGCCTTCTGGCAGCTTGGCGTCCTGCCAGTGCAGGCGCAGCAGGCGGTTGGCCAGTCCGTGGAAGGTACCGATCCACATGCCACGGCTGCCATGGGGCAGCTGGGCGTCGATGCGGTGGCGCATTTCGCCGGCCGCCTTGTTGGTGAAGGTCACCGCGAAAATGCCGTGGGTCGGCACGCCATCGACTTCATGCAGCCAGGCGATGCGGTGGGTGAGTACGCGGGTCTTGCCGGAACCGGCACCGGCCAGCACCAGGTGGTGGCCGGGGGGAGCGGAGACGGCTTCGCGCTGGGCCGGGTTCAGGCCATCAAGCAGGTGGGAGACATCCATGCCTCCATTTTACGGCATCGCCGTCGCGGCTCCTGCGACCACCTGGCTGGCCAGCGCCTGCGCCTGCTGACGCAGTTCAGGCACCGCCAGGCTTTCCCACAGGCTGCCGATGCGCAGGCTGCCGAGCACGCCCAGCCGTGCCTGCGGCTGGCCACCGGCAGCACGCAGGCGGTCGCCCGGCACCGTGCTGTCCAGGCCCAGCCCATGCGGGCCGGGGCGTGCCAGGCCCTCGGCCTGCAGCTGCTGCAGCAACGGATTGCGCAGCGCATTGGCGCGGGTTTCCACGCCGGTGGCGTTGACCACGCCGCCGATCGTCCAGTGCTGTTCATTGCCGTTGGCATCGCGACCCGACAGCCGCAGGGCATCGCCTTCGCGGCCGACGCGTTGCAGGCGGGACCGGTGAATGCGCAGTTGGCCGCTTTCGATCAGCGCCTGCAGCTGTGCGTCGACCTCTTCGGCGATGCGGTGGCGATGCACGTCCCAGTAGCGCACCACATGGCGCAGGAAGCGGCGCTGGTCGGCCGCGTCGAGGCTGCACCACAGCGCCTGTCCATGCGGACGGATGCGGTCCATCACGCCCTGCCACGGCAGCCCGTCGGCCTGCGCCTGGCGAGCGAACCCGCGCAATGCGCGCAGGCGCTGGCGCAGGCGCATCGGCAGCAGCGTGGCCGGGTCGAACGTGGGCAGGCCGCCATGCGCATGCGGCAGCGGCAGCAGGCCATGGCGCGAGATCACGTGCAGCGGGCCGGTGTGGCCGGCGGCAACCAGCGCCAGCACGGTGTCGGCCATGCTCAGGCCGGAGCCGACGATGGCCACGGCCTGCTCACCGGCCAGGGTACGCACGCCGTCGTAGTCCCAGGCCTCGATCACATCATCGGCGGGCAGTGCCTCGGCACCGGCCACCGGCAGCGGCCGCATGCTGTTGCCGGTGGCGAGCACCGCCTGCACGGCGTGCAGCGTCTGGGCATCGCCAAGTGTCAGCCGGTAGCCATGGTCATCCGGCTGCAGGCCCAGCACCGGCTGCGCGATCACCTGCAGCTGCGCCGGGCTGGCCGCAGCGGCCTCCTGCAGGCGCTGCTGCAGGTAGGCCGCAAAGTAGTGGCGGCATACGTAACGCTCGCCCAGCACCTCGCGCGCCTCGCCCGGGTAGGCGTTGGCGGCCATCAGGTAGTCGAGGAAATCGCCGGGCTGGTCGGCAAACGCACTCATCTTCGCCGCCGGCACGTTCAGCAGGTGCTCCGGCCACGGCGTGGCATAGGCGATGCCCTGGGCCAGCTGCGAAGCCGGTTCGAGAATGGCCAACGCCAGTGGCGCCTTGGCTTGGCGCAGTACCTGGATCGCCACCAGCACCCCGGCCGCACCACCACCGATGATTGCCAGGTCCAGTTCGCCATTACGCGATGAATCAGTCATGCGCCGATTGTAGGCCATCGGCGATGACGGGCCGGGTTGCCGAAGCGGGCGATTGCCGCCGCCTCACATCAACGCATCGGCCAGCCGTGCGATGCCTTCGCGGCTGCGCCGCCACGTGGGGCGGCTGCGCCACTGCTGCAGGTCCAGCTGCCGCGACTCACGCAGGTAGCCATCCTCGATCGCACACAGCTGCTGCACCAGCGCGCGGTCGTAGCAGACCAGGCCGATCTCGGCATTCAGCGCGAATGAGCGGATGTCCATGTTGATCGAGCCGAGCACGGCGATGTCCTCGTCCACGCTCATGTGCTTGGCATGCAGGAACTGCGGCTCGTACAGCGCGATGCGCACGCCACAGCGCAGCAGCTCGTCGTAGTAGGCCTCCTGCGCCCACGACGTCAGCCGCTGGTTGTTGCTGGCCGAGAGGATCAGCTGCACCTGCACGCCGGACAAGGCCGCAATGCGCAACGCACTGAGCGTGGCTTCGTCAGGCACGAAATACGGCGTGACCATCACCAGCCGTCGCCGTGCCAGGTGGATCAGCGCCGCCACCGCATCACGCGCGTTGCTGTACGGATAGGCCGGGCCGCTGGGCAGCAGCTGGGTGGCGATGTCGTCGCTGCACTCGGGCACATCGGCGATGACGTCCAGGCGCTGGCCGGTTTCCATGTACCAGTCGCTGGCGAAGACCGCTTCCAGGTGCGCCACTGCCGGGCCACGCACGCGCGCCACCAGCTCGCGGTTCGGGTGGCCGGGCACGAACTGCGGGCCGGCCAGGTTCTGCGAACCGACATAGGCCACTTCGTTGTCGATCACCGCGATCTTGCGATGGTTGCGCAGATCCATACGCCCGCTGCGGCGCCAGCGCAGGCCACCGGGCAGCATCGCGCGTACCTCGATGTCGCGCGCCTGCAGGCGCTTGCGATAGGCGCGCAGGCCGCGCTTGGCACCCACCGCATCCAGCAGCACGCGGCACTGCACGCCCCGTGCAGCCGCACGCTGCAGTGCCTCGACGATAGCCTCGCCGACCGCGTCGTCGAACATCAGGTAGTACAGCAGGTGCACCCGGTCTTCGGCCTGGTCGATGTCGGCGATCAGCGTGTGCAGCGATTCGTCGTAGTCGGTCAGCAGATCGACGGCGTTGCCGTGCACCGGCATGAAATCGCCCTGGCGCTGCACCAGCGGCACGATTTCGGCGCTGGCGGTGTCCGGCTGCGGTGTCCAGCGCAGGCGATGCTGCAGCGCCTGTTCCTCGCGGATGACCTGCGAGGCCTCGGCCTGGCGGCGGATGCGCTCGCGCGACAGCCACGGGTGGCCAAACAGCAGGTACAGCGGCAGGCCCAGCAGCGGCACGAAGCCGACCAGCAGCAGCCAGCTGCGCGCCGCCCCCGGCGTGGTGCGGGTGGGAATCCAGCACAGCGCGACCAGCCGGATCAGCCAGTCGATCAGCAGCAGGTAGGAACCCAGCAACCACTCGAACAGCATCGTGTCGCCCGTCGGAAGGTGATGGGCCATTCTGCCCAGCAGGATTAGTAGAGTCGAGCCATGCTCGACTGCCTTTCGGCCCGACCGCAGAGCAGCCGAGCGTGGGCTCGGCTCTACAGAATGGCTCAGTGCCGCACCGGCACCTCGCACAGCTGGCGTACCGAATCGGCATGGCGGCGGCCGTTGAGCGCCATGCAGGCGATCGCCTGCGCGGCCCGCTCCAGCTGTGCCTTTGGAAGCGGCGACGGCGCACCGTTGGCCAGTGCCAGATGGTGATCGCACAGCAGCAGCGCCATGCCCTCGATGCCTTGCAACATGCGCTGCAGGCGCAGCCAGCCCAGTTCCAGGTCCTGGCGGTGTGATGGGGTGTTCATGCAACCTCCTTCAACGGATCTGGCCACCGGTGAAGGTGGCGGACGATGCGTGGTTGCAATACCGGGGAACAAGCAACGGAAACCAAACCGGCGGGCACGCGGCCCCCACGCACCGCCCGCCATAAGGCAGAGCGGGTCGCCAGCCGCTGCACACGCAGAGACAGCGGCTGGCGAATTTACCGTTACTCGATTCCTCGGGATTGCAAGCCCGACCGCTGCAACCGCAGCGGCTCGCCATCATGGGCACGGCCACGCCCGTCGTTCCAATCGATTTGAACCGTGCGAGGCGCCGGAACCGGTAGGAACAATCACTTATCGCATTCAGCCCTTCGCTCCAGGCATGGTGCCATTGGCGACAGCGTGCGCAGGGACTGCCCAGTGCCGACCAACGGTCGGCACCCACCACGGCAATGCAGGAAGTTCCCACCACCCGAATGCCAGACATGAAAAAACCCGCCACAGAGGCGGGTTTCTTCGCGGGGATCAGCAATCCGTGCGGATTACTTGATCTTGCCTTCCTTGTACAGGACGTGCTTGCGCACGACCGGATCGTACTTCAGGAATTCCATCTTCCCCGGGGTGTTCTTCTTGTTCTTGTCCGTGGTGTAGAAGTGGCCGGTACCGGCCGAGGAAATCATACGGACCTTATCGCGCTTGCCTGCCATGATGCTTTACTCCTCAGACCTTTTCGCCGCGCGCACGCAGCTCAGCCAGAACGGAATCAATGCCGTTCTTGTCGATGGTGCGCAGTGCATGCGCGGAAACACGAAGCTTGACCCAGCGGTTCTCGCTGGCCACCCAGAAACGGCGCTCGTGCAGATTCGGCAGGAAACGACGACGGGTCTTGTTGTTGGCGTGCGAGACGTTGTTACCCGTCTGCACTCGCTTGCCGGAAACCTGGCATACGCGGGACATTGCGCACCTCGATAGTAGTAGTTGTCAGCCCGTAGCCCGGGAGACGGCGGCCTCGATGGTTGCCCACCACACGTCAAGAGAATCAAAGGGTTACGCTGGCGTTGGGCGGCCGGGGACGTGCTCCCGGGGACGCCGCCCGGTAGAAAACCGGACACAGCGAGCCGCGCATTATGCACCGGTTCAAGCACTTGCGCAAGTTACCCACAGGCGGGGACTGAACCGGCAGGACCGGGGGCACTCCGCCAACCGGCATACTGGCCCGGACCACTGCGGAGCTTCCCATGCGGCTGCTGGCCCTGACCTACGGAACCGAAGGCGACACACGTCCCCTGGCCATGCTCTGCCATGGGCTGATCGGCGCGGGCCACGAGGTGACGCTACTGGCCGATGGCGGCACCTTGGGCAGCGCGCAGGCCCTGGATGTGCCCCACGCGGCCCTTGAGGGTGACATCCATGACGACGTGGTCGCCCTGGTCTCGCGTGGCAACGGCGTTGCCGCCGCCAGTACCGGCCTGGCACGGATGGCGCTGCAGCATGTCAGCAGCTGGATGCGCCAAGCCGATGCCGCCGCCGAAGGCTGCGATGCGATTCTGACCGGTGGCCTGGCGGCCTTCGTCGGCATGAGCGTGGGCGAACGCCGCAGGATTCCCGTCATCGGCAGCGGCATGATTCCGCTGACCCCGACGCGGGCCTTCCGCTCTCCGTTCCTGCCACCGGGACGCTCGCCGGGCTGGTTGAACCGCGCCAGCTATGGGCTGGTCAACGGCCTGATCTGGCGCCAGTTCCGCCGGCCGATCAACGCGGCACGCCAGCAGTTGGGGCAATCGCCGCGCCGCGCGCTGTGGTCCGGCCTGCCGATGCTCTATGGCATCTCACCGCAGCTGCTGCCGCTACCGGCGGACTGGCCGGCCGACCACATGGTCTGTGGCCAATGGCGGCTTCCTGATGCGCCCTGGACGCCCCCGGCCGATCTACGGGTCTTCCTTGATGCCGGCCCGCCGCCGGTCTACCTGGGCTTCGGCAGCATGACCGGCTTTGATCGCGAACGCGTGCTGCCGGCCCTGCTGCAGGCGCTGGCGCCACGCCGGGTGCTGCTGTTTCCTGGCTGGGTGGGACTGCCTGCGATGCGCTTGCCCGATTCGGTCTTCGTACTGGGGCCGACCCCACACGAAGCGCTGTTCCCGCGTTGCGCACTCGCCATCCACCACGGTGGCAGCGGCACCACGCATTCGGCCTGCCGGGCCGGCATTCCCTCGCTGGTGATGCCGTTCGCTGCGGATCAGTTCTTCTGGGCCGATCGCCTGTGTCGGTTGGGCGTGGCACCGGCACCGTTGTCACCGAAGCGACTGGATGCAGCAACGCTGGCAGCAGCCATCACCTTCGCAGAAGCCGACGCAGTACGCGCACGCGCGGCGGCCCTGGGCGTGGCGATGAGCGATGAAGACGGGGTGGCCTGTGGCGTGGCGATGATCGAGCGCTGGTTACGGCCGATGTAACAGCGGGCAAGCCTCAGCGCAGGTGCGGAATCACCTGGGCCAGCAGATGGGCATCCTTGAGCGCACCGTGCAGGCCCCGGTTGCCGGGGATGCGCAGGCGCTGCAGCACATCGTCCAACTTGTTGCCCTGGCCGGGCCAGCGCCCGCGCGCCAGCTTCAGGCTGCAGGTGATGCGGCAGTGCTGGGCCAGCGTGCCGGGAATGCCGGCCAGGCGCAGCTCGTTGTCCAGGAAACCCACGTCGAAGGTGGCGTTGTGCGCGACCATCTCGCTGCCGCGCAGGAAGTCCAGCAGTTCAGCGGCCTTGCTGGAGAACAGCGGTTTGCCCACCAGCATTGCATCGCTGATGCCATGCACGCGCTGTGCGCCCCAGTCCACCTTGCGCTGCGGCTGCAGGTAGGTGTGGAACTGGCGGCCGCTGAGCTGGCCGTCGATCAGTTCGACGGCGCCGATTTCGATCACGCGGTGCCCCAGGCGGTGGGAGATGCCGGTGGTTTCGGTGTCCAGTGCGACGATGCGATTCATGCGTGGCGATGTTTCCTGTTGCGTGCCGCGATGATTTTCGCATGCCTGCAGCAGGAAGCCCTCCCTGTAGCCGAACCCGTGCTCGGCTCACGCGCGAAGCGCGGGCCTTGAGCGTTGGAGCGAGAAGCAGCCGAGCGTGGGCTCGGCTCTACAGGTGCGTGTGCATCACCCCAACGCTTCCACCACCCAATCGATGAACACCCGCAGCCGCTGGCTCATGTGCCGGTTCGGCGGGAACATCACATGCATCGGCATGGGTGGAAGCTGCCAGTCCTGCAGCAGCGGCAGCAATTCGCCGCGCGCCACGTGCGGCGCGGCCATGTAGCTGGGCAGCGCGACCACGCCCAGCCCCGCCAGCGCCGCCGCCAGATAGGCGTTGCCGTCGTCGAAACCGACCGTGTAGCGGCCCTGCACCTCGATGCGCTCATCGCCACGTTGCGCGCTGAACACGCGTGCGCGACCACTGCGCGGGCTGAGGAAGCCGACCATGTGGTGGTCCGGCCCTTCCAGCGCGCGCGGGTCGGTCGGCACGCCGAAACGCTTCACATAGCCGGGGCTGGCGTGGAAACCGATCGGCAGCGCCGCCAGCGGCCGCGCGACCAGTGCCGGGTCGGCCGGGGTGCCGCCGCGGATCACGCAGTCGACGTTGTCGGCGATGACGTCGACCTCGCGGTCACTGACGCCGATATCCAGCTGGATCTCCGGGTAGCGCGCCTGAAACTCCGGCAGCGCCGGTACCAGCCGCAGCCGCGCGTAAGGCCCCGGCACATCCACCCGCAGGCGGCCGCGCGGCTGGCTGGCTGCGTCACCCAGCCCGCCCTCCACCTCTTCCAGCTCGGCCAGCAGGCGGGCGATGCGCGGGTAGTAGGCCGCACCGTCGGCGGTGACGCTGACCCGGCGCGTGGTGCGGTTGAGCAGGCGCAGCCGCAGGTGTGCCTCCAGCTGCTGCACCAGCTGGGTGGCCGTGGTGCGGCTGATCTGCAGGGTCTGCGCCGCACGGGTGAAGCTGCCAGTCTCCACCACCCGGGCAAACGCCCGCATCGCCTCGAAACGGTCCATGGCTGGCCGTGATTGTTTGGAATTGGCAATCAATCTAGGCCGATCATCGCGGTTTATCCAGACACCGCTGGCGGGGAGGATGGCGTCCTCTCCCACGGGATCTTCCCCATGTCACAGCGTGATGTCGTTTTCCCCGCCGGCCGCCAGGCCCTGTACGAGCGCAACCGCTACTCGCCGGCGATCCGATCCAACGGTTTCCTGTTCGTCTCCGGCCAGGTCGGCAGCCGCGAGGACGGCTCGCCCGAGCCGGACTTCGAAATGCAGGTGCGCCGCGCCTTCGAGAATCTCAATGTGGTGTTGGCTGCCGCAGGCTGCACGTTCGATGACGTGATCGACGTGACCGTGTTCCTGGTCGATCCGGAGAAGAACTTCGAGAAGGCCTGGGCGATCGTGCCCGAGTACTGGGGCCAGGCGCCGCACCCGACCCTGACCGGCATCGGTGTGACCTGGCTGTACGGGTTCCAGTTCGAGATCAAGGTGATCGCGAAGCTGCCGTGACCCGGGTAGTGCCGGCCGCTGGCCGGCAACGCGGTGGGGTCAGAGCCCTTTCCGGAGGAAAGGGATCCGACCCCGCGCCCGGTCCACCTGAACGGGAGAATCCGACGGATTCCCGAAGCGGCCATTGATATTGTATCCGGCGAAAACCGCTTGCTAGCCTCCCTTCCATGCGCCGGATCACCCGCCAACTGCGTACGTACCTGATGCTGCTGCTGATGGCGGCATTCGTGGTCGTGCCGGTGGCCGACGTGCTGGCCTGCGCGGTCGAACCGCACGACACCACTGCGGTGCACGTGGAAAGCAACACCAACGATGCCGAGGGTGACAGTGACAGCAAGCACGCCGGTGCCTGCAGCCACAACCACTGCCACCACTCGAACCTGAGCCTGCCGGCCAGCAGCCTCGCCGCCTTCGGTGCGCCGCTGCCGGCGCGCTGGATGAATGCCGGCGACGCGGCGACCTATGCGGTCGCCCAGGATGAATTGACGCGTCCCCCCCGGGCGTGAGTTGAGCGCGTCCCGCGATTGCGGGCTCCCGTTTCACTCACAACCGGAATCCCCCTATGTCGATCCTGACACCTCGGTCGCTGCGTGCGGCCGGGCGGGTCGTCGCCGTGTTGCTGGGCCTGGCCCCGGCGGCATCGGTGATGGCGCAAGCCGCCCCTTCCTATGACACCCTGCTTGAACGCCTGGACCAGCTGCCCGGCACCCGCGTCGGCGCGGCGCTGGCCGAGGCCGCCGATGCGCGCGCCGACCAGGCCCGCGCACTACCCAACCCTTCACTCTCCTATTCCGCCGAGAACGCCTGGGGTACCGGCTCCTATGGCGGCATGGGCAGGGCCGATACTGTGCTCACCCTGTCCCAGCCACTGGAGATCTGGGGCCAGCGTGGCGCGCGCGTCCGTGCGGCCCGCGCCGAGGCACAGGCCGCCAACCTGCGTGGTGCCCAAAGCCGCAGCGATGTGGCCAGCCAGCTGGCGGTGGTCTACGCACAGGCGGAAAGTGCACTGCGCCGCTACACCCTGGCCGAAGAGGCACTGAGCCTCACCCGCGATGACGCCAACGCCGTCAACGCGATGGTCAAGCAGGGCCGCGAACCGCAACTGCGCGCGGTGCAGGCGCAGAGCGAAGTGGCCAACGCCAACGCCGCGCTGGATGAAGCGCAGGCCTTCCGCGATGCCGCGCTGGCCCGCCTGGCCGGTGCTGCACTGCTGGATGCGCCGGTGCAGTCGATCGACAACAGCCTGCTCGACCGTGCGCCGCCGCTGCCGCGCGGTGCCACCGATGTAGCACTGGCCGTGCGCATCGCCGAAGCCGAAGCCGATGCGGCGGGCAAACTGGTCGAGGTGGAGCGCAAGCGCGCCCTGCCCGACCTCAGCGTCACCGCCGCGCAGACACGCTTCCGCGAAGGCGGCGAGCGTGCCTACAACCTCGGCGTCAGCATCAGCATCCCGCTGTTCGACCGCAACCGCGGTGGCATCCGCGCCGCCAGTGCCGACCAGCGCGCGGCCGAGGCGCGCCTGGACCAGCAGCGCCGCGACAGCGAGGCGGCACGCCTCTCGGCCGTGGCCGGTTTGAAGGCCGCCGGCAGCCGAACCCGCGCCGCCGATGAAAGCGTGGTCGCCGCCGAAGAGGCGTATCGCCTGGCCCGCATCGGCTTCGACGCCGGACGCATCTCGCAGCTGGAACTGCGCAGCACGCGCAGCGCTCTTATCGCCGCCCGCGCCGCCGCCGTGGATGCGCGCCTGTCGCGCGTCGGCGCGGAAATCGATCTTGCCCGCCTTGAAGGGCGCGCACCCTTTGTGGAGGCCCCATGACTCTCTCCCGTACTTTTCCGCTGATCGGCGGCATGCTGCTGACTGTGCTGCTGGCCGGCTGCGCCGGCAACGCGCAGACGCCTGCCAATGAAGACCCCGCTGCGGCCAAGGCCGACACCGACGATGGCCATGGCCACGCCGCCAGCAGCAAGGAAGCCAAGGCAGAAATCGCGAAGGCGCCTGCTGACGCCGACGAAGGCGTGGTGCAGCTGACGCCCGAGCAGATCAAGGCGTCCGGTATCGAAGTGGTTGCCGTCGGCCGTGGCGGTGGCGGTTCCACCCGCCTCGCCGGTCGGGTGGAACCCTCGGTCGGTGCCCGTGCCTCGGTGGCCTCGACCGTGACCGGCCGCGTCGAGCGCGTGCTGGTCGCGCCGGGCACGGCGGTGAAACAGAACCAGGCGCTGGCCATCGTGGTCAGTGGCGAGGCAGCCGTGTTCCGCGCCAACGCGCTGGCCGCATCCGCCGAAGCCGAGGCCGCACGCCTTGCCTATGGCCGCGACAAGGCCCTGGTCGAGCAGGGCGTGGTCGCCCGCCAGGAGCTGGAAGCCTCGCGTGCGCGTTCGCTGGCGGCACAGGCCCAGGCCGCTGCCGCACAGGCACAGGCCGCCGCCAACGGCGCGCCCGACGCCAGTGGACGCGTGCGCATCACCAGCCCGGTGGCCGGCATCGTCGGCAACGTGCAGGTCACGCCGGGCGGTGTGGTCGCCGCCGGCAGTGCGGTGGCCGACGTCGCCGACCCGTCGATGAACGAGCTGGTGTTCACCGCACCGCCAGCGCTGGCTGCGCAGGTCATGCCCGGCATGACGCTGGAAGTGAGCGTGCCGGGTGGCAGCTTCACCGCTACCGTCACCGGTTCGGCCGCCGATGTACGGCAGCAGGGCGGCGTCGCAGTGATCCGCGCCACGCCGGTGGATGCGTCGCTGCCGCCAGCCGGTTCACCGGTATCGGCCGTGGTGGTCACCGAAGGCCAGGACGGCTCGCTCAGCGTGCCCGCCGATGCGGTGCAGAACGTTGATGGCAGCAGCGCGGTGTTCGTCGCCGTCGAAGGTGGCTTCAAGGCGCAGCCGGTACTGGCCGGGCGCCGTGCCGGTGACCGCATCGAGATCCTCGGTGGCCTGAGCGGCAACGAGCGCATCGTCGGTGCCAACGCCTTCCTGCTCAAGGCCGAGCTGGCCAAGGGCGAAGCCGAGCACGGCCACTGAGGAGGCGATCATGTTCAAGCTGATCATTGAAACAGCGGTGCGCCACCGCTGGCTGGTGGTGTTCATGGCGGCGCTGATCGCCGCCGTGGGCCTGTTCCAGCTGGGCAAGCTGCCGATCGACGCCGTGCCGGACATCACCAACCGCCAGGTGCAGATCAACACGGTGGCCCCAGCGCTGACCCCGGAGCAGATCGAACGGCAGGTGACCTATCCACTGGAAACCGCGCTGGCCGGCATTCCCGGCCTGGCCACCACGCGTTCGCTGTCACGCAATGGCTTCTCGCAGGTCACCGCGATCTTCACCGATGCCACCGACATCTACTTCGCCCGCCAGCAGGTGGCCGAACGCATGCGCGAGGCATCGGAAGACCTGCCCGATGGTGCATCACCGATGCTGTCGCCGGTCACCACCGGCCTTGGCGAGGTGCTGATGTGGACGGTGGACTTCACCGCGTTCGATCCGGCCAGGCTGGCCAAGCCCGGTGAAGCCGGCTGGCAGGCCGGCGAGGTCTACCGCACGCCGGAAGGCAACCTGCTGCGCACGTCGGAAGAGCGCGCGACCTACCTGCGCACCGTGCAGGACTGGATCATCGCGCCGCAGATGCGCTCCAGCCCCGGGCTGGCCGGTGTCGATACGGTCGGCGGCTACGTCAAGGAATACGGCGTGCATCCGGACAGCGCCAAACTGGCCGCGCATGGCCTCGGCCTGGCCGACCTGGTCACTGCCCTGCAGCGTTCCAACGTGCAGGCCGGCGCCGGCTTCGTGCAGCGGGCCGGCGAAGGCCTGGTGGTGCGTGCCGATGGCCTGGCGCTGACCACCGAGGATCTTGCACAGGCGCCGGTGGCCACCCGCAATGGCGTGGTGGTACGCGTGGCCGATGTGGCCACCGTGGAACTGAGCCGCGCGCCGCGCCTGGGTGCAGCCAGCCGCAACGGCCACGAGGCCGTGCTGGGCACCGCGCTGATGATTGCCGGTGGCAACAGCCGCACCGTGGCGCAGGCCGCGGCCGCGCGTCTGGAACAGGTGAACACCTCGCTGCCGGCCGACATCGTGGCCGCACCGGTGCTGGACCGCAGTGTGCTGGTCAATTCCACCATCAAGACCGTGGCCCGGAACCTCACCGAGGGCGCGCTGCTGGTGGTGGTGGTGCTGTTCCTGCTGCTGGGCAACCTGCGCGCGGCCACCATCACCGCGCTGGTGATTCCGCTGTCGTTCCTGTTCGCGGTGATCGGCATGAACCGCTTCGGCATCAGCGGCAACCTGATGAGCCTGGGTGCACTGGACTTCGGCATCCTGGTGGACGGTGCGGTGATCGTGGTCGAGTCGACGCTGCTGATGCTGGGCCAGCGCCGCGCCGAACTGGGCCGGACGCTGACCGCGATGGAACGGCTGCGCGTGGCCGCCGATTCCGCGCTGAAGATGGCGCGCCCGGCGGCGTTCGGCCAGCTGATCATCCTGCTGGTGTTCGCGCCGATCCTCACCCTGGAAGGTGTGGAGGGCAAGACGTTCCACCCGATGGCGGCGACCTTCATGCTGGCCCTGGTCGGTGCCTTCCTGTTCTCCTTCACTTTCGTGCCGGCGATGACGGCGCTGCTGGTGCGCGAGCCGAAGCTGAAGGACGGCGATGCACATACGGACGACGGCGAGCACGAGACCAGGCTGATACGCGTGCTGCGTGCGCGCATCGAGCCGGTGATCCGCAAGGCCGTGGCGCATCCGCGCACGGTAGTGGCCAGTGCGGTGATGATGGTGGTGGTGGGCATCGGCTCGTTCTCGCTGCTGGGCCGCGAGTTCATGCCGACGCTGGATGAAGGCAACGTGGCGATGCAGGCGTTGCGCGTGCCGTCGACGTCGCTGGAGCAATCACTGGCCATGCAACTGGCGTTGGAAAAGGTGATTGCCACGCAGCCGGAAGTGGAAACCGTGTTCTCGCGTACCGGTACCGCCGAGGCGGCGATCGATCCGATGCCGACCAACATCTCCGACAGCGTGATCGTGCTGAAGCCACGCAAGGACTGGCCCGATCCGAAGTTGGCCAAGGACGCGCTGGTGGCCCGTTTCGAAAAGCTGGCCGGGCAGCAGCTGGGCAACAGTTTCGAGTTCAGCCAGCCGATCGAGCTGCGCTTCAACGAGCTGATTTCCGGCGTGCGTACCGACCTGGCCGTAATGATCTTCGGCGATGACTTCGGCCAGCTGCAGAAGGTGGCCGACCAGGTGGCGCTGAAGCTGCGTGCGGTGGAGGGCGCGGCCGACGTGCGGGTGGAGCAGATCTCCGGCCTGCCCACGCTGAACGTGGCGATCGATCATGTGGCGGCGGCGCAGTACGGGCTGACTGCAGCGGATGTGAGTGATGCACTGTCCACCGGCATCGGCGGTACCGCCGCCGGCAAGATCTTCGAAGGCGACCGCCGCTTCAACGTGGTGGTGCGCCTGGACGATGCCGCGCGCAACGATCCGGACCAGCTGGCCTCGCTGCCGATCGCCACGCCGTCGGGGCTGGTGATTCCGCTGTCGTCGGTTGCCCGCATCACGGTCAGCGAAGGGCCGAACCAGATCAGCCGCAACAACGGCAGCCGCCGCGTGGTGGTGCAGGCCAACGTGCGTGGCCGCGACCTGGGCGGCTTCGTCGGCGAAGCGCAGGCCGCGGTAGCCGACGTGGCACTGCCGCCGGGTGCCTACCTGACCTGGGGTGGCCAGTTCGAGAACCTGCAGCGCGCGGAAAAGCGGCTGGCGACGGTGGTACCGGTAGTGTTCCTGCTGATCGGCAGCCTGCTGTTCATGGCCCTGCGCAGCGGCAAGGAAGCCATTCTGGTGTTCAGCTGCGTGCCGTTGGCGCTGGTCGGCGGCATCCTCGCACTGCTGCTGCGGGGCATGCCGTTCTCGGTATCGGCAGCGGTCGGCTTCATCGCCGTGTCCGGCGTGGCGACCTTGAATGGCCTGGTGCTGATGCAGGCGATCCGCGAACGTCTGGATGCCGGCGACCTGCCGCTGCAGGCGGCGATCAACGGTGCCTCCAGCCGCATCCGAGCGGTGCTGACCACGGCGCTGGTGGCGATCGTCGGCTTCATTCCGATGGCGATCGCCAGCGGTTCCGGTGCGGAGGTGCAGAAGCCGCTGGCGACGGTCGTGATCGGTGGCCTGGTCACCGCCACCGTGCTGACCCTGCTGGTGCTGCCGACCTTCGCAGCACGGGTGGCCAAGCGGCGGGCGGTAGGCTGAGGTGAGAGGGGGTCGGAGCCCTTTCCACAGGAAAGGGATCCGACCCCGTTACCGGGTCGGATTGCCGGCCAGCGGCCGGCACTACCCGGTACCGGTCAGGCCTTCTTGCGCTCGGCGATGTAGGCCTGGATCTGCTGTTCCAGCACCGGCAGCGGCACCGAGCCCTGCTTGAGCAGGGTGTCGTGGAAGCCCTTGATGTCGAACTTGTCGCCCAGCTCCTTCTCGGCCTGCGCACGCAGGCGCACGATGGCGATTTCGCCCAGCTTGTAGCTCAGCGCCTGGCCCGGCCAGGAAATATAGCGGTCCACTTCGGTGGTCACTTCATGCTCGCTCAGCGCGGTGTGGTCACGCAGGTAGGCCAGCGCCTGCTCGCGGGTCCAGCCCTTGCTGTGCACGCCGGTGTCGATCACCAGGCGCGCGGCGCGCCACATCTCGTAGGTCAGGCGGCCGAAATCCTCGTACGGGGTTTCGTAGATGCCCATCTCCACGCCCAGCTTCTCGCAGTACAGCGCCCAGCCTTCGCCATAGGCGGAGATGTAGGCGTTGCGGCGGAACTCGGGCAGGTTCTTCTGCTCGGCGGCGATCGCGCCCTGCAGCGAATGGCCCGGATCGGATTCATGCAGGGTCAGTGCCGGCAGGTTGTACAGCGGGCGCGACGGCAGGTTGTAGGTGTTGAGCCAGTAGGTGCCCATGCCACCGCGGCCGGCGGTCCAGAACGGTGCGATGTCCGGCGGCACCGGCACGATGGTGAAGCGCGCGCGCGGCAACGTCATGTACTTGCCCAGCTGGCCATCGGCGCGCTTGGAGATCCACGCGGCGCGCGACAGCAGCTCTTCCGGCGTCTTCGCATAGAACTGCGGATCGGTACGCAGGAAGGTCAGGAACTCGGCGAAGCTGCCCTTGAACTTCACCTGCTTGATGATGGCGTTCATCTCGCCCTGGATGCGTGCGACTTCCTCCAGGCCGATGCGATGGATCTCGTCCGGCGACAGGTCCAGCGTGGTGTACTCGTGGATCTGCTGCCTGTAGTAGGCCTTGCCATCGGGCATCGCTTCGGCGGCCAGGGTGGTGCGCGCCTGCGGCACGTACTCGTTGACGAAGAAGGTGCGCAGCTGCTGGAACGCCGGCACCACCTTGCCGCTGATCGCTTCACGCGCCTGCGCCTGCAGCCTGGCCTGTTCGGCGGCCGGGATGCTGTTGGGCAGCTTCTTGAACGGCGCGTACAGCGGCGATTCGGTCGGGTCCTTCAGCTCGGCGACGGTGGCGATGGACACTTCGCGGCCATCCAGCACCGCGCGCGGCACGCTGAAGCCGCGCTTCAGGCCGGCGCGCATGTTCTCGGTCTGCTGGCCGAAGTAACGCGGCACGTCGTTCAGCCGTGCGATGTAGTTCTGGTAGTCCTGCACGGTCTTCATCTCGCGCCGGGCCATGAAGGACAGGTTGGACCAGAACGAGGAATCGGCGTTGAACGGCATTTCGTAGCCGCGCAGGCGCGTCTCTTCGGCCAGGTTGAACACCTGGTCGTGGTAGATCGCGTAGTTGACCTGGTTGTCCGGCGACAGGGTCTTCGGGTCGATCTTCTTCAGCGCGGCCAGGGTCTCGTCCCACACCTTCAGGCGTGCCTGCTGCGCGGCCGGGCCGACGTCGGGCATGCGGGTGGCGTTGGCGGGCGCGTCTTCGTCCTCGCTGGCTTCACCACCTCCCTGCTGGCGCCACTTCCATTCCTTCTCGTACAGCGCGCGGAAGGCGGCATCCGCGGGCGATTCGGTGGCCACGCTGGCGGGCGCGGCGGCGGCGGGCGGCGCGGCCAGGGCCACGGCGGGAGCGGACAGGGCGATCAGCAGGGCAACGGCAAGACGGGTTTTCACGAGCACAGGTTCCCGGGAAGGCAGGCCCCGATGATGGCACCGCCCACGGCTCATGGCATGGGACGAAGGTCCTGCCTGCAGCTTAGGCAGGACCGGGAACCGGCCGCAGGCCGGGGCCCCAGCGCCGAAGGCGCGTGGTAGAGCCGACTGCTAGTCGGCTGCTCTTCGGCCAGACGTGGCAAAGCCCGCGCTCCGCGCGAAAGTCGACTGACAGTCGACTCTACCCACGGCAGACCGCATCCCGGCGCAGCCTCAGTGGCTGGCCCTGTCGCGCTTCCAGCCGCGGTGCTTGATATCCAGGTGCAGGCTGTACAGGGCGGTAAACGCCGGGAACAGGTTCTGCAGCACGCCCACCGAGTCCTGCTTGGCCGAGAACAGGAAGTAGCTCAGCGTCATCAGGCTGCCGATCACGCTCATGTACCAGAACAGGCGCGGGATGACCGGCTTGCCGGCACGCTTGGAGGCAATGAACTGGACCAGCCAGCGGCCGCCGAACATCAGTGCGCCGGTGTAGCCGATCAGCTTCCAGCCGGTCACATGCAGGCCGGTCCAGTACAGCCAGGTCAAGGGCTGATCCAGCCAGTGCAGCTCCAGATCCATCAGCGCTCCTCCACCGCGGTGCGCTTGCTTCGGGTGATCAGCCAGGCCACGCCACGCAGGTCGCGGATGCCGACCAGCGCGCGGCCGAGGTTGTTGTACTTGGACACGCCGGCGGTACGGTGGCGGTGATTGACCGGCACGCTGGTGGTCTTCCAGCCGGCACGCTGCATCAGCGCCGGCAGGTAACGGTGCATGTGGTCGAAGTACGGCAGGTCGAGGAACGCGCTGCGTTCGAACAGCTTGATGCCGCAACCGGTGTCGGGCGTGTCGTCGCGCAGCATGCGCGCACGGATGGCGTTGGCCCACTTGCTGGCCCAGCGCTTGCTGCCGCTGTCCTGGCGGTTGACGCGCCAGCCGGCGAACAGCTTCACCTGCGCCTCGGCGGCGTCGCGTGCGGCGAGCAGCTTGGGAATATCGGCCGGATCGTTCTGGCCATCGCCATCCAGGGTGGCGATCCACGGCGCCCGAGCATGCTTGACGCCGGTCCGCACGGCGGTGCTCTGCCCGCTCTGGTTCACGTGGTGCAGCACCCGCAGTTCCGGCGTGGTCGCCTTCAGTCCCTGCAACACGGCCAGGGTGTCATCGCGCGAGTGATCGTCGATGTAGACGATCTCGAACGGCAGCCGGCCACGCAGCGCAGCGGTGATTTCGGCGACCAGCGGGGCAACATTGTCGCGCTCGTTGAACACCGGGACGACAACGGAAAGCTCGGGTTGGCTCATAAGGCACTCGGCCAAAGGGGGACAAAGACCGCGCATTCTCCGAAACCGAGGTTATCCGAAGATGAACCCGGCGGCGTGAGGATCCGTCCTCAGGCGCGATCACCAAAATACTCGCGGCACCACTGCACCACAGGCGGCAGGCCTTGTTCGATCGGGGTCACCGCATCGAAGCCGAAAGCGTCATGTGCGCGCCGGGTATCGGCCATCGTGCGCACCATGTCGCCGGGCTGCATGGGCTTGTAGACCTTCTGCGCGGGGCGGCCGGCGGCCTGCTCGATCACGCTGATGAAGCGCTCCAGCTCGACCGGCGTATGGTTGCCGAGGTTGAACACCCGGTGCGGCACCGGACCGTCGGCCGGATGCGCGAGGGCGCCGAGGATACCGGAGACGATGTCGGAGACATGTGTGAAATCGCGCTGCATGCGGCCTTCGTTGAACACGTCGATCGGCCGACCGGCCAGCACCGCGCGCGAGAACAGCAGCGGTGCCATGTCCGGCCGGCCCCACGGGCCATACACGGTGAAGAAGCGCAGCCCGGTGGCATGCAGGCCGTACAGCTGCGCGTAAGTGTAGGCCATCAGCTCGTTGGCGGCCTTGGTCGCCGCGTACAGCGAGCGCGGCTGGTCCACGCGCTGGTCTTCGGAGAACGGCGGCGTGGCCGAATCGCCGTAGACCGAACTGCTGGAGGCGTACACCAGGTGCTGCACGCCACGGTGGCGGCACAGCTCGAGCATGTTGACGAAGCCGACCAGGTTGCTGTCGACGTAGGCATGCGGGTTTTCCAGCGAATAGCGCACGCCGGCCTGCGCGGCCAGGTGGATCACCGCGGTCGGCTGCACCTCGTCGAACAGCGCGGCCAGGCCTTCGCGGTCGGTCAGGTCCAAGGTGCGCAGGTCAAGCGCCGGACACAGCGCGGCCACGCGGTCACGCTTGATCTGCGGGTCGTAGTAATCGTTGAAGTTGTCCAGACCGACCACGGCCCGGCCGGCCTCCAGCAGCGCGCGGGCGGTGTAGGCACCGATGAAGCCGGCAGCGCCGGTGAGCAGGATGGTCATCGCGGGTCTCGATCAAAGCACCCCGCTGCCATCGGCGTGGCCGACGTCGCGGGGATGCGTCGGCCGGCGTGATGTGGCGCCGGGCTCAGCCCTGGCGCGTGCGCAGTTTTTCCAGCACGCCGTCCAGGGTGTCCAGGTCGGTGTAGTGGATGATCAGCTTGCCCTTGCCGCCACGGCCGTGGCTGATCGCCACCTTGGCGCCGAGCGCTTCGGACAGCTCGGTTTCCAGCGAGGCGATGTCGGCCTGCTGCACCTTCGGCGTGGCCACCGGACGGCTGCTCGGCACCTTGCCGGCGGCGAAGGCCTGCGCGCGCCGCTCGACCTCGCGCACCGACCAGCCTTCGTCGGCCGCTTCCTGGGCCAGCTTGCCGGCCAGTTCGGGGGCCAGGGTCAGCAGCGCACGGGCATGCCCCATTTCCAGGCGGCGGGTTTCCAGCAGCAGGCGGATCGCCACCGGCAGTTCCAGCAGGCGCAGCAGGTTGGACACCGCCGCGCGCGAGCGGCCGACGGCCTCGGCGGCCTCGGCATGGGTGAGGGTGAACTCGCTGATCAGGCGCTGCAGCGCTTCGGCTTCTTCCAGCGGGTTGAGGTCTTCGCGCTGGATGTTCTCGATCAGCGCCATCGCGATGACGGTGCGGTCTTCCAGCTCGCGCACCACCACCGGCACTTCGTCCAGCCCGGCCAGCTGCGATGCGCGCCAGCGGCGTTCACCGGCGACGATTTCGTAGTTGCCCGCCGGCAGCTGGCGCACCAGGATCGGCTGGATCACGCCCTGCGACTTGATCGAGTCGGCCAGCTCGGACAGCTTGCCCTCGTCCATTTCGCGGCGCGGCTGGTATTTGCCCGGCTGCAGCTGGCCGACCGGCAACTTGCGCAGCACTTCCCCCGGCAGCGGCTCGATCACCGCCGTGGTGGCCTGCACCTGGCTGACCGCGCCCTTCGGGCCCAGCAGCGCGTCCAGGCCACGGCCGAGGCCTCGCTTCTTGGCTGCCGGCTTGCTGCTGGTCATCAGACGGTCTCCACGGCCTTGGTGGCCTTGTTGCGTTCGTTGTTGCGGCGGATGATCTCGCCGGCCAGGCCCAGGTAGGCCACGCCACCGCGCGAGGCGCGGTCGTAGCCGACGATGCTCTGGCCATGGCTGGGTGCCTCGGCCAGGCGCACGTTGCGCGGCACGATGGTGCGGAACACGCGATCGCCGAAGTGCTCGGTGAGCTCGGCCGACACCGCGTTGGCCAGGTTGTTGCGCACATCGAACATGGTGCGCAGCACGCCTTCGATCTCCAGCGCCGGATTGAGGTCGGCACGCAGCGCTTCGATGGTTTCCACCAGCGCGCTCAGGCCTTCCAGGGCGTAGTACTCGCACTGCATCGGCACGATCACCGAATCGGCGGCGGCCAGCGCGTTGAGCGTCAGCAGCGACAGCGCCGGCGGGCAGTCGATCAGGATGTAGTCGTACTCGTCGCGGATCGGTGCCAGCGCGCGCTTCAGCCGCTGCTCGCGCTCGCTCTGCGCCATCAGCTGGATCTCGGCGGCGGTCAGGTCGATGTTGCCGGGCAACAGGTCGTAGCCTTCGGCGGTCTGCACGCGTACATCGGCGGCGCTGGACTCGCCCAGCAGCAGATCGTAGGTGGAGGCGGCCAGCTCACGCTTGTCCACGCCGCTGCCCATGGTCGCGTTGCCCTGCGAATCGAGGTCGACCAGCAGCACACGCTTGGGTGCATTGGCCAGGGAAGCGGCCAGGTTGACGGCGGTCGTGGTCTTGCCGACGCCACCCTTCTGGTTGGCGATGGCGATGATGCGGGCCATGCGGGTGTGCCTCGTCGACGGATGGTTGGGACCGGTCATTATGCGTACAACCGGCCCCTTGCGGAAATCGTGGATCGCCAACCCGTTGTTCCACAAAGGGCTGGCGGCGGGAATCAGGGACCTGTAACGGTGACCAGGTGGCGTTCGCCGGCCAGGCCGGGCACGCTCAGCGGGGTCACCTCGCGCACCTGCCAGCCCGCCGGCAGTTCCGCGATCTCCTCATGCGGGTAGACGCCCTTCATGGCCAGCAGCACGCCACCGGGGCGCAGCAGATGGCCACCGACGCGGACGATGCCGGCCAGGGTATCCATTGCGCGCGCGGTCAGCTGGTCGTAACGGCCGGCCTCGTCCAGCGCCTCGGCGCGCGATTCGGCCACGCGGGCATTGCCCAGGCCGAGCTGGCGCACGGCCTCGCGCATGAAGCGCGCCTTCTTGCCATTGCTCTCGACCAGGGTCACCTGCAGGCCCGGGCAGGCGATGGCCAGCGGGATGCCGGGCAGCCCGGGCCCGGTGCCGAGGTCGGCCAGGCTGCCATCGGCCACGAACGGCTGCATCGCCAGCGAGTCGAGCAGGTGGCGGGTGACCATCTCCTGCGGGTCGCGGATGGCGGTGAGGTTGTAGGTGCCGTTCCAGCGGTGCAGCAGGGCCAGGTAGCGCAGCAGCGGCGGCGCCAGCGCGGCATCCAGGCCCATGCTGGCCAGGCCCTGTTCCAGCGTGGCAGCCACGCTGGCGGGAAGTGGGTGTTCGCTCATGCCGGCATTATCGCCGGTTTTGCGCGCTGATTCCCCGCCTCAGTGCGGATACCAGGCCAACGCCGCCCGGAACTGACCGGTGGCCTGCCATTCGTGCAGGTGCCAGCGCGCGGCCTCGCCCAGTTCCGGGTCGCACCAGCGCAGGTGCAGGGCGCCATCGGCCCCCGGCGCCAGCTGCAGGCGGTGCAGGCCGAACGAGATACCCTGGCCGTGCGCCTTCAGCATCGCTTCCTTGGCGCACCACACGCGGAAGAACCAGTGTTCGCGGTCGGCCTGGTCCAGGCTTTCCAGCCACGCCACCTCCTCCGGGTGGAAGAAGCGCTGCACGATCTCCAGCAGGCGGGCGCGCGGCCGCAGCAGTTCCAGGTCCACGCCCAGCCGCACGCCTTCGCCCAGCGCCACCAGCAGCACCTCGCCGCTGTGGCTCCAGCCAGTGCCGTAGTGGGCCAATGCGCCGCTCAGTTCCGGCCGGCCCTTGTCATCGCGGACCAGCGGCAGCGTCTCCGGATCGGCCCCGAGGGCCTGCGCCAGCACCTGCCGTGCCTGCGGTTCGCCGCGATGGCCGGGCACGTGCGGGCGCCGCCAGACCGTCACCGGACCAAAGCGCCACGGGCCGTCGAGGGTGGCTGGCAGGCTCATGCGCACGCGCCCGTCACACGATTGCACGACGGGTTCACGGCCGTGCGCGTCAACTGGTCACCGTTCCCCACCGGAGGTTCGATCATGGGCATCATCATCTGGCTGATCGTCGGCGGCATCGTAGGCTGGCTGGCCAGCATCATCATGAAGCGCGATGCCCAGCAGGGCATCATCCTCAACATCGTGGTCGGCATCGTCGGCGCGCTGATTTCCGGCTGGCTGTTCGGCGGCGGCATCAACGAAGCGATCACCATTCGAACCTTCCTGTTCTCGCTGATCGGTGCAGTGATCCTGCTGGCGATCGTCAATCTGTTCACCCGCAAGAGCATACGCTGACACGGCGGTAGCGCCGGCCGCTGGCCGGCGGGCCTTTCAGAACGGGCCCGGCAATCGCCGGGCCTAGTTCATTCAACCGATCTGTACCCACGCCGGCGCATGGTCGCTCGGGCGTTCCCAGGTGCGCGGCTCGCGGTCGATGCCCGAGGCCACCGCACCGCTCTTCAGCGCATCGGAGACCAGGGTCAGGTCGATGCGCAGGCCCAGGTTGCGACGGAAGCCGGCGGCGCGGTAATCCCACCAGCTGAAGGTACCCGCCTCGTCGTTGTGCAGGCGGAAGCCATCGTGCAGGCCCAGCTGCAGCAGCTTGGTGAGCGCGCCGCGCTCGGCGGTGGAGGTCAGGATGTGGTTGTCGTTCCACACCTCCGGGTCGTGCACGTCGCGGGCGTCCGGGGCGATGTTGAAGTCGCCCATCACGATCAGCTTCGGGTGGCGCTGCAGCTCCTGCGCGACCCACGCATGCACCGCTTCCAGCCAGCGCAGCTTGTACTCGTACTTGTCGGTACCGATGTCCTGGCCGTTGACCACGTACAGGTTGATCACCCGCAGGTCGCCGAAGGTACCGGCGATGACGCGCTTCTGTTCGTCCTCGAAGCCGGGAATGCCGATCTGCACGTCCTGTGCAGGCTCACGCGACAGCAGCGCCACGCCGTTGTAGGTCTTCTGGCCGGCGAACACGCTGCGGTAGCCGGCGGCGATCAGCGCAGAGTCGGGGAACTTGTGGTCCTCCAGCTTGGTTTCCTGGATACCGACGATGTCCGGGCCGAACGCCTTGAGCCACTGCTCCAGGTGCGGCAGGCGGACATTGAGCGAATTGACGTTCCACGAGGCGATTTTCATGCGGGCATTCTACCCGGGTGGCCGGGATGGGGCTCGGCTCTACAGAAGAATCGGGCCGGGCCCTGATTCAGCAGAGCCACGCCCTGCCTGGGTTCACCGCAGCAGCAGCTTCAACAAACCCGCAATCTTCGAATACGGCGGCCGCAGCCGGTCGCTGGCCGCCCAGCGCGATTGCCACAGCACCGCCAGCCGCTTGCTCATCGCATCGAACCCGGCCCGGCCGTGGTAGGCGCCCATGCCGCTGGCCCCCACCCCGCCAAACGGCAGGCCATCGGCGGCGAAGTGCAGCAACGTGTCATTTACCGTCACGCCACCGGCCACCACCTGGCCGAGGATGCGCTCCACCGTGGCCGTGTCATGGCTGAAGGGATACAGCGCCAGCGGCCGGTCGCGGGACAGCACGTCGGCCAGCGCGGCATCCAGATCCGGATAGGCCCGCACCGGCAGGATCGGCCCGAAGATTTCCTCGCGCATCAGGTCCAGATCGTCGGGCGGGTCCAGCACCACGGTCGGCACCAGCAGACGCTCGCGGTCGGCGCGCGCCTCATCCACCTGCGCCAACGGAATCACCGGCACGCCACGTTCGCGCGCCTGCACCAGATAGCCCTGCAGGCGCTGGTACTGGCCCTCGTTGATGATGCGCGTGTAGTCGTCGGCATTGCTGAAGTCGCCATAGCGTTCGCGCACCTGCTGCTGCAGCGCCTGTACGAACTCGCGCTGGCGGACCGTATCGATCAGCACATAATCCGGCGCGATGCAGGTCTGGCCCGCGTTGAACCACTTGCCGGTGGCCAGCCGCGCGGCGGCTTTGTCCAGCGGAAAATCGCGGCAGACGATGGCCGGCGACTTGCCGCCCAGCTCCAGCGTGACCGGCACCAGATGCTCGGCGGCGGCGGCCATCACCTTGCGGCCCACGGCCGTCGAGCCGGTGAACAGCAGATGGTCCAGCGGCAGCGAGGACACCGCCGCGGCCACATCCGCCCCGCCCTGCACCACCGCCACCCGATCGGGCGGGAACACGCTGGCCAGCAGATCGGCCAGGAACGCGCTGGTGCGCGGCGTGTGTTCCGAAGGCTTCAGCAGTACGTGGTTGCCCGCAGCGATGGCGGTGACCAGCGGCACCAGCGCCAGCGTGACCGGGTAATTCCACGGTGAGATCACCCCGACCACACCCAGTGGCGTCGGCCGCAGCTGCGCGCGCGCCGGCCACAGCTTCCAGCCGGCCCGTACGCGCTGCGGCTTCGACCAGCGCCGCAGGTGGCGGCGCAGGTGGTCGATGGCCGACAGCACGCTCATGCCATCGGCCAGCTTCGATTCGGTGTGGGCGCGGTGGCCGAAGTCCTCGGCGATGGCCGTGGCCATTTCGTCCAGGCGTGGCTTCAGCGCTTCGCGGAGGCGGCGCAGGTCGGCTTCACGCTGGTCCAGCGAAGGGCGCTGCGACTGCCAGGCACTGCGCAGGGAGTGCAGGATGGCGGGAAGGTCGGTTGGGGCGGTGGTGGTCATGGGCCGATTGTAGGGTCGAGCCGTGCCCGGCTCGCATGCCAACCTTCACGCCGTGGCACGGGGTCTCATTCGGACACCTCCCGACCGCCTTGCATGCGTTCACCCCCTCATGCAAACCCGTCCATCACTACGTCTTCTGCTGGTCGGTAGGTTGTGCCGGGCAAGACTGGGGTTCTGGCAACTCAAGCGGAATCTTGATCGGGTACTCGGGGCTGCCGTAGGCATAACAGGAGGTGGTGACCTGAATCTCATCGCAGGGCAGGAAATGTACGGTGATGCCGCAGACGTCCTGGCCGGTGTAATCCGGGACGGAGACGACTTTGCTATGCCTGCGCTTCTGCGCCAGGATTTTCTTCTCCCACTCCAGAAATTTTGGCCAGTCTCTGGTTCCAGGAAAATCTCTCGAGCTTCCGGCACCCGTTTCCCAGTCAACCCGCACCGTCAGCCCAGAATGCCAGCGTTCTGGTGCGCTGTAGCAGCACCCTCCACCGCCGCCTTGATATCGGCCAATGCTGTCAACGGCTGAACGGCCATCGACACTGAACCGGTTGATCGCCCAGTGGGTGTGGTTGACACCATAGATCGCACTCGCATCCACAGCATAGGCAGATAGGAGCAGAGGTGGGCCGGCAAGAAATGCCAGCACCACGCGCTTCAGAACAAACATCATTGAAACCCCATAATGTATAGCCCTCATACTTTGTCCGAGGGAACGAATGCGCTACTCAGGCGCAAACTCCAGCCGCCAATCACGCAGGAACTTGACCTCCCGCGCGATCAGTGCTGATCCTGCTGCGGACGCGTCGGATAACTGTTCGCCCGACATTGGAATCCTCTTCAGGGGGACATTCCGATCACCTACGAAGAAGTGGGGCGTAAAGCAGTAAGGCTCATCGCCCGATTCCGTGGGCTGCTTCACCAACGTCGCAAACACGGCATTCGTCGGCATGCTCGGTTTGGCGCCTGAGCACCACGGATGCGACGAGACGATGTCCTGAATCCGCGCACCAGCCCGACGGAACTCCGTGGGACTGAAAACCTTGCCGAGAGAGACTCGATGCACCCGATAGGTGTCGACTTCCGGTTGCGCCTCGACAAGCCATCCTGAGTTGTCATGCGATGTGCAACTGCAATCGCAGGTCACCAGTGTTGCGCTTGGTACGGCGTCGTTCCAGGACAGCCAGACCGTCTCTGTCTCGCATAGTTGCTTGATCACGGGCGATCTTTCCTCGACTCGCAGGCTTCCCTGCCGTGTCGCGTCGTCGGCAGCTACATGCGTTTCTGCGCCAGCCGCTGACGCTGAGACAGTGATGATCGCTGCCAGAAGTACCCTGCGCATTCCCCGATCCGATTCGATGAATCACACATGCTATGGGGCGTACGGATGAACAAAGGGAGTTCGGGCCATTTGCGTCAGACGTTGGCAGTTCTTGCTAGAAGTCCCCGTCTTCCGTGTGGCTGGATACGTCATCCCGCACCGGTACGATCAAATACTGGGCTGATATGTAGATTCGTACTTGTTTCATTGCCGCACGACGTCAGCGCGCTGAAGGTAGTATCCCACCTCCAATAACATGCGTAGATGCGACGCGTATTTGCATTTCTGACCGGATGTCTTCTCGTGGCCGGAGCTTCCGATGCCAGCGAGCAGTCCATTGATGTCGCGGCAGTCGGCCTGAACGCCGAGCGCGGACACATCGACGGCATTGAGCGCTGTCTGTTCGCGTCTGCGGAACTCTGTGCCGCGCGTTGCGCGGTCGCCGAGCATGGCTCGGCGCTACAGGGAAAAGAAAAGGCCGCGGTCTGCACCGCGGCCTTTCCTTCATCCGGTGAACATCATTCCTACTTGGTGATATCCACGTTCTTGGTCTCGCGCAGGAACAGGCCGCCGATCACCACCGACATCAGTGCGATCGCAATCGGGTACCACAGGCCGTAGTACAGGTTGCCGGTACCGGCCACCAGCGCGAACGAGATCGCCGGCAGGAAGCCACCGAACCAGCCGTTGCCGATGTGGTACGGCAGCGACATCGAGGTGTAGCGGATGCGGGTCGGGAACAGTTCCACCAGGTAGGCGGCGATCGGGCCGTAGACCATGGTCACGTACAGCACCAGCAGCCACAGCATGAAGATGGTGCCGGCGATGTTGATGCGCGCACCATCGGCCTTGGCCGGGTAGCCGGCGGTGGTCAGCGCGGTCTTCAGCTCCGCGCCGAACGCATCGGCCTTGGCCTTGCCTTCTTCCTTGGTCAGGCCAGCGGCCTCATACGAGGTGACGCTGGCACTGCCCACGTTCACCATCGCCAGCGAACCGGCGGCGGCGGGCTGCACGTCGTACGGCACACCGGCCTTGGTCAGCGCGGCGGTGGCCACGTCGCAGGAGCTGGTGAACTTGCGCAGGCCCACCGGATCGAACTGGAACGAGCAGGTGGCCGGGTCGGCGACGACCAGTGCCGGGGAGCTGCTGCGCGCTTCTTCGATGGCCGGGTTGGCGAAGTGGGTCAGGCCCTTGAAGATCGGGATGTAGGTGATGGCCGCCAGCAGGCAGCCGGCCAGGATGATCTTCTTGCGGCCGATGCGGTCGGACAGCCAGCCGAAGAAGATGAAGAACGGCGTGCCCAGTGCCAGCGCTGCGGCGATCAGCAGGTAGGAGGTGGTGGCATCGACCTTCAGCATGCTGCTGAGGAAGAACAGCGCGTAGAACTGTCCGCCGTACCAGACCACGGCCTGGCCAGCCGCCGCACCGAGCAGGACCAGCAACATCAGCTTCAGGTTGCCGCCCTTCAGGCTGTCGCGGAACGGGGTCTTGGAACCCTTGCCTTCAGCCTTCATCTGCTGGAACAGCGGCGATTCGCTCAGCTGCAGGCGGATCCATACCGAAATGCCCAGCAGCAGGATCGACACCAGGAACGGGATGCGCCAGCCCCAGGCCTCGAACGCCTCGTTGCCCAGGGTCATGCGGCAGGCCAGGATGATCAGCAGCGACAGGAACAGGCCCAGCGTGGCGGTGCACTGGATGAAGCTGGTGTACAGGCCGCGCTTGTCGTCCGGCGCGTGCTCGGCCACATAGGTGGCGGCACCGCCGTACTCGCCGCCCATCGCCAGGCCCTGGGCCAGGCGCAGGATGATCAGGATCACCGGTGCGGCAAACCCGATCGAGGCGTAGTTGGGCAGCACGCCGACCAGGAAGGTCGAGATGCCCATGATCAGGATGGTGACCAGGAAGGTGTACTTGCGGCCGATGCGGTCGCCGAGGCTGCCGAAGAAGGCAGCGCCGAACGGGCGCACGAAGAAGCCGGCGGCGAACGCCAGCAGGGCGAAGATCATGCCCGTGGTTTCATTGACGCCACTGAAGAACTGCTTGGCGATGATGGCCGCGAGCGAGCCGTACAGGAAGAAGTCATACCACTCGAAGACCGTGCCGAGGCTCGAGGCGAAGATGACCTTCTTGTGGCCCTTGGTCAGGGTGCCCGCTTTATGTGCGGTGCTGGGTGTACTGGACATGGGACGCTTCCCCTCCGAAGCAATCGTTGTTGGTGGGTGCCGACCGTTGGTCGGCACTCAATTCGGTAGATGCCGACCTTGGCCGGCACCCCATCTCGGTAGGTGCCGGCCGCCGGCCGGCACGCTCTTAGAAGCTGTACTTCGTAGTGAACTGCAACCGGGTGATGTCACCCTTGTTGCCGTTCTCCACTTCGCGACGGCCATACATCAGCTCGGCGCCGATATCGACCTTGGGCAGCGGCGAATAGAAGATGTTGCCGCGGATGCTCTGCACGCTCTTGGTCACCAGCGGGCCGAGGATGCTGTCGTTGTCGTAGTCGCTGCGCGCGTAGATCAGGTTGGTGCGCAGCTTCGGCGAGAACGCATGCCGCCAGCCGACATAGCCGGCCAGCACGCCGGTCGGGTTGAGTTCGTCGCGGGCCACGTCATAGGCGCTGTCGGCAGTGATGCCCAGGCCGATGTAGCGGGCGATGCCTTCGCCACCGGTCAGCTGGTAATGCAGCGAATCGCTGTCACCCATCACCCACTTGCCACCCAGGGTCAGGCCGCCGGCCACCTTGTCGGCCTTCGCGCCGGTCGCCTGGTTGTCGACCTTCAACTGGCGGACGATGCCGCCGACACCGAAGGTGCCCCAGTCGCCCTTCCAACCATAGCGCAGGGTCAGGTCGGGCAGGCTGCCACGGTCGGAGTTGGCGCTGGCGTTGGTCCAGGCGCCGGTGACCGGGTTGCGGGTGCCGGTGAGGGTGGTGGTTTCCGGGTTTTCCAGCGCGACGCTGAAGCCACCCTGGGTGTAGCGCACCTGCGCCTGGCGCACGAAGATCACGCCGTCGGTGGGGCCGACGAAGTCGACCGCTTCGGGTAGTGCGGCCGCGTCCATGAAGTTGGACCAGGTCTGGCCGGCCAGCCAGTTGTTCCAGTACATGTAGGCGTGGCGCAGGGTCACGCCGTAGGTATTGGTGGCGGTCTGGTTGCCCAGTGAGTTGCCGAAGAAGTCCATCTCGAAGAACGCACCGGCCTTGTTGCCCGATTCGCTGACGTTGTCGATGCCCAGGTTGAAGCGCGAGAACTTGGCATGGGCGTTGAAATCGGTGCCCGACCGCTTGCCGCTGCCGCCAGCGCCTTCCACCGGGGTCTGGCCCGGCAGGTACAGCGAGCGGCCGGTGGCGTCGTCGGCCAGCTGGCCATCGCTGGTCTGGGTGGCCAAGAAGTCGGCCTTGATGAAGCCGCCGATCTTGACCGTGGTGCCCGGTGCCGCGCCCGGGGTGAGGGTGGTGACCTGGATCGGCTGCTTGCCGGCCGGCACCTGTGCGACCGGCTTCTGCCCGGCCTGCACCGTGCGGACTTCGGTCACCGCCTGCTGGGTCTGGCTGATCTGGGTCTGTTGTTGTTGCTGCGAAGACAGCAGCAGCTGGACCTGGCGTTCCAGTTCGGCAACGCGTGCTTCCAGTGCCTTCTCTTTGGCGGTCTCTGCGAACGCCATGCCCGGTGCGACCAAGGCGACCAGCAGGCAGGCCGCCAAAGGTGTGCGCACGGCTTTCAACGTACGGTGGCTCATGTTGCCCTCTCTCCCAAGTGGCAAGGTGATGCCGCGCGTGGGGCACGGTCGAGCCGAGACTGCGGGGCGATTATGTATAGCGGCTATTCGCCATTGGTCGAACCCGGCCCTGCAGGGCGCTCACTTTCGACCATGGTCTAACCAGGGTGGTGACGCGGCCGGGGGTGGATGGGGCAAACTGAGGGGGATCGGTCGTTGCGATGCTGCGACCGCACATACAAAGTCAACGTGCAAGTGAGGGTGCCATGGCTGATATCTACCCCGTCGATCCGCAGTTCGCCGCCAAGGCACGCATCGACAAGAAGACCTATGAACAGCAGTACCAGGCGTCGGTAACCGACCCGGATGGATTCTGGGGCAAGGCCGCCGAGCGCCTGCAATGGATGCGCAAGCCGACGAAGATCAAGAACGTCAGCTACGACCTGTCCGACTTCCACATCAAGTGGTTCGAGGATGGTGAGCTCAATGCCAGCGTGAACTGCCTGGATCGCCAGCTCGAGACGCGCGGCGACAAGACCGCCCTGCTGTTCGAGCCGGACGGCCCGGATGCACCGGCCCAGCACGTGACCTATCGCGAGCTGTATGAGCGCACCTGCCGCCTCGGCAATGCGCTGCGCAACCTCGGGGTCAAAAAGGGCGACCGCGTCACCATCTACCTGCCGATGATCATCGATGCTGCGGTGGCCATGCTGGCCTGCGCGCGCATCGGTGCGATCCACTCGGTGGTGTTTGGTGGCTTCGCGCCGAACTCGATCGCCGACCGCGTCAGCGACTGCCAGAGCAAGCTGATCATCACCGCCGACGAAGGCTTGCGCGGTGGCCGCAGGATTCCGCTGAAGGCCAACGTTGATGCCGCGCTGAAGCTGCCGGGCACGAACACGGTTGAAACCGTGCTGGTGGTGCGCCACACCGGCGGCGCGGTGGACATGCAGGCCCCGCGCGACCGCTGGTTCCACGATGTGGTGGACAGCCAGCCGTCCACCTGCGAACCGGAACGCATGAACGCGGAAGACCCGCTGTTCATCCTCTACACCTCCGGCTCCACCGGCAAGCCGAAGGGCGTGCTGCACACCACCGGCGGCTATCTGCTGTATGCGGCCTGCACCCATGAAGCGGTGTTCGACCTGCGCGAGGACGACATCTACTGGTGCACCGCCGACGTCGGCTGGGTCACCGGCCACAGCTACATCGTGTACGGGCCACTGGCCAACGGTGCGACCTCGCTGATGTTCGAAGGCGTGCCGAACTATCCGGACACCTCGCGCTTCTGGAACGTCATCGACAAGCACAAGGTGAGCATCTTCTACACCGCCCCGACCGCCATCCGTGCGCTGATGCGCGAAGGCGAGGAGCCGGTGAAGAAGACCTCGCGCGCGTCGCTGCGCCTGCTCGGCAGCGTCGGCGAGCCGATCAACCCGGAAGCCTGGCGCTGGTACTACGAAGTGGTCGGCGACAGCCGCTGCCCGATCGTCGATACCTGGTGGCAGACCGAGACCGGCGGCATCCTGATCTCGCCGCTGGCCGGTGCGATGGACCTCAAGCCGGGGTCGGCCACCCTGCCCTTCTTCGGCGTGCAGCCGGCGCTGGTCAATGCCGATGGCGAGATCCAGGACGGCCCGACCGAGGGCAACCTGATCATCCGTGACTCCTGGCCGGGCCAGATGCGCACGGTGTACGGCGACCACCAGCGTTTCATCGATACGTATTTCCGCACCTACCCCGGCAGCTACTTCACCGGCGACGGTTGCCGCCGCGACGAGGACGGCTATTACTGGATCACCGGCCGCGTCGACGATGTGATCAATGTGTCCGGCCACCGCATCGGCACCGCCGAAGTGGAAAGCGCGCTGGTCTCGCATCCGAAGGTGGCCGAAGCGGCGGTCGTGGGCTTCCCGCACGACGTCAAGGGCCAGGGCATCTACGCCTACGTCACCTTGGTGGCCGAAGAGGCGCCGAGCGATGAGCTGCACAAGGAACTGATCGCCTGGGTGCGCAAGGAGATCGGCCCGATCGCCACACCGGACCACCTGCAGTGGGCGCCGGGCCTGCCGAAGACCCGCTCGGGCAAGATCATGCGCCGCATCCTGCGCAAGATCGCCGAAAACGCACCGGACCAGCTCGGCGACACCTCGACCCTGGCCGATCCATCGGTGGTGGCGTCGCTGGTGGACGAGCGCAAGGTGCGATGACGTACGACCCGGGGTCGGATCCCTTTGCTCAAGGAAAGGGCTCTGACCCCATCTGCTTTCCCCCACGGTTCCCCCCGACCATGACCACCCTCCTGATTGCCGATGACCACCCGCTGTTCCGCGAAGCCCTGCGCGGCGCCGTGCAGCGGGTCATCCCGGGCGTGCAGCTGTTCGAGGCCGACAGCGTGGAAGCGCTGTACGCGCTGGCCGACCAGCACAACGACGCCGACCTGGTCCTGATGGATCTCAACATGCCCGGTGCGCAGGGCTTCAACGCACTGGTGCACATGCGCTCACTGCACCCCCAGCTGCCAGTGGTGGTGGTGTCCGCGCGCGAAGAAGCCACGGTGATGCGCCGCGCGCTCGACCACGGTGCGCTGGGCTTCATCCCGAAGTCTGCGGATTCGGACACCATCGGCCATGCGCTGGGCACCATCCTCGATGGCGAGACTTGGGCACCGCCGGAAGCGCACAACGTGCCGCCCACCGGCAGCGAAGAACGCGAAGTCGGCCAGCGCCTGCGCGAGCTGACCCCGCAGCAGTTCCGCGTCCTGCAGATGCTCGGCGCCGGCCGCTTGAACAAGCAGATCGCCTACGACCTCAACGTCTCCGAAGCGACGATCAAGGCCCACGTCACCGCCATCCTGCGCAAGCTCGGCGTGACCAACCGCACCCAGGCCGTGCTGATGGCCGGCAAGCTGGCGATCGACGACGACGCCATCGTGCTGCCGCCGGAAGAAGACTGAAGGTGACGGACTGCGGAGCCGAGCATGGGCTCGGCCCTACAGACGTCATGATGCCCCTGTAGAGCCGAGCCCACGCTCGGCTGCTCTTTGCCTCAATACCAATCACTCCTCAAGCAACCATCGACTCCACACATAGGGGTATTCCCCGATGCGCGTGGCCAGCCCAGCACGCACGGGATTGGCCGCGATGTACATCGCCTGCGTGCGCAGGCACTCATCGCCGCGCAGCGCATGATCGTAGTATCCCGGCTGCCAGATCGGCGCGTTCGCCTCAGTGCGCCTGCCGATGGAACGCCCGCTCCGTGATTTGAGGATCTGCATGCAGCCGGCGAGCGTGCCGGTACGGAGTTCGAACAGCCAGTGCAGATGATCCGGCATCACCACCCAGGCGAGGGAGGAGGTCCGCCCCGTCCGCTCTACGGTGCGCAGGGCTTCGATCAGCAGATCGACGTTGGCCTTGTCACTGAACCAGGGACGACGCGCATGCGTCACCGTGGTAAGTGCATAGACATTGCCGGTATGCGACCAACGACCATAACGGAGTGCGGGACTGGCCATGCGAAGAGGCTATGGCACGCATGCCAGTCTCTCCATCAGTGCAACACCGCAATGCTTGTCAGCCAACACCCTGATGTAGAGCCGAGCCCATGCTCGGCTGCCATGCAAAGCAGCCGAGCGTGGGCTCGGCTCTACAGGTTTCCCTGCTCACCCCACGCCGTGCAGGTGTTCGTACAGGATCGTCGCGCCGATGATCACCAGGATCACGCCACCGATGATCTCGGCACGCTTGCCGACCATGCTGCCCAGCACGCGGCCGAGCATGATGCCGGCGGTGACCATGGTCAGCGTGCACAGGCCGATGACCGCGGCCATCACGCCGATATGCACGTCCATGAAGGCCAGGCCGATGCCCACCGCCATCGCATCGATGCTGGTGGCGAAACCGGTCAACGCCAGCTTCCAGAAGCCGTGGTGCTGCGAGGGGTCTTCGTCTTCGTCAGCACTGTCCGGGCGCAGGCCGTTGTAGATCATGTGGATGCCCAGCGCGCCGAGCAGGCCGAACGCGATCCAGTGGTCGAAGGCTTCGACATACTGCAGGGCGGCGCGGCCGAGCAGCCAGCCGATGATGGGCGTGATCGCCTCGATGACGCCGAAGATGATGCCGGCACGCAAGGCATCGCGGAACACCGGCTTGCGCATGGCCGCGCCCTTGCCGATCGCGGCGGCAAAGGCATCGGTGGACATGGCAAAGCCGATCAGGAGGATCGAGATGGGGGACATTGGCGACTGCTGAAGGTCGGGCTAGGACGGACGCACGGCCGGCGCTCGCGCCCAACCTGACGTTGCGCGCGCGGGCCGCTGGTCTCGCCAACCATCATGGTTGTCCACGCCACGGCGCACTGGCCGAGTATGTTGACGTGGACGATTCCTGCGAAGGAATCCGGCTACTCCCCAAGGGGACGCGAAGCTTAGCATCGCGATCCACGCGTGGCGCATTTCCATCGAAACGCGCAGGCAGGGCTGGTTTGTATAGCGATGGCTATATCAGCACGTCGCTGCGCGCGGGCTCGGCTCTACAGAGGGCCCCCGCAACTGGATTTTTGTAGAGCCGAGCCAATGCTCGGCTGCTGTTCGGCCGGCCCACGGAACACCATGTCCCGCGCAGCAGCCGAGTGCGGACTCGGCTCTACATTGCCATCAGGCATCGCTGTTGCCGGCGTCGCGCAGCGCGCCGAGGAAGGCGCGCAGCGAGGCCGGCTTGATCGGCTTGGTCAGCACGCGGTAGCCACGCTCGCGTGCCATCCGCTTCAGTTCGTCGCGGCCATCGGCGGTCAGCAGCGCACCCGGCAGCGGATAGCCGGCCGCCTCGCGCAGCGCCACCAGCGCATCGAGGCCATCCATGCGATCGTGCAGGTGGTAGTCCACCAGCATCACCTGCGGACGCTCGGCAATCTTCTCCAGCGCCTGGTCGACGGTGGCGGCAGTGATCACCTGCACCTGCCAGCGGCCGAGCAGCGCGCGCATGCCGTCGAGGATTTCCTCGTCGTTGTCCACGCACAACACCCGCAGGCCCGCCAGCGAATCGCTGCGCACCGGTGCGGGCACGGCCTGCACCGGCGTGGCCAACTCGGTATACCCGGGTAGTGGCGCCACCCGCGGCAGGATGATCGAGAACATCGAGCCCTTGCCGACGCGGCTGCGTGCGTTCAACCGATGATCAAGCAGGCGCGAGATGCGCTGGCAGATCGACAGGCCCAGGCCCAACCCCTGCTCGCCCCAGTCGAACGGCTGCTGGTAGCGGTGGAACTCGTCGAAGATCTGCCGCATGTGGTGTTCGGGAATGCCCGGGCCGGTGTCCCACACCTGCAGTTCCACCTCGTCGCCGCGCTGGCGCACGGCCAGCACGATGCGCCCCTGGCGTGTGTAGCGCAGCGCATTGGCCAGGAAGTTCTGCAGTACGCGGCGCAGCAGGCGGCGGTCACTGCGCACCCAGGCCGGACGCGTGAACAGGTCCAGGCGCAGACCGCGACCCGCAGCGACCGGCGTGTACTGCGCCGCCAGCTCGCGCATCAACGCACTCACGTCGAATTCGCCGATCACCGGGTGCAGGCCACCGGCATCCAGCCGCGACACGTCCAGCAGGCCATCAAGCAGTTCTTCGGCCGCGCGCAGCGCCGCGTCCACGCGCTCGGCCAGATGCTTCTGCTCGTCGCTGACGTGATCACTGTCGCGCAGTGCCGAAGCGAACAGGCGTGCTGCGTTCAGCGGCTGCAGCACGTCGTGGCTGATCGCCGCCAGGAAGCGCGTCTTCGACTGCTGCGCAACCTCGGCCTCATGCGAGCGCTCGGCCACGCGCTGTTCCAGCGTCTCGTTGGCTTCAAGCAGTGCCCTTTCAGCGTGCTTGTAGTCGGTGATGTCGTTGTAGCTGGTCACGTAACCGCCGCCGGGCAGCGCCTGGCCACGCATCTCGATCACCTTGCCGTCGCTGCGGGTGCGCTCGAACACGTGCGGCGAGCCGGCGCGCATGTAACCGATGCGGCGGTTGATCTGCACTTCGATATCGCCCTCGCCCAGCTCGCCGCGCTCGGCGTTGTAGCGGATCAGGTCGGCCACCGGGCGGCCCACGTAGAGCATGCCGTCGGGGTAACCGAACATGTCCTGGTAGCGGCGGTTCCACGCGGTCAGGCGCATGTCCGGATCGACCACGCTGACCCCGGCGCTGATGTTCTCCAGCGTGGTCGACAGGATCTCGCGGTTGAAGCGCAGTTCCTGCCCGGCTTCGTCCAGTACCGCCACCACTTCACCCAGGTCCATGCCCGAGCCACGCAGCAGGCTGGTCAGCAGCAGGCGTGCGGACGCCGCGCCGATCGACGCGGCCAGCAGGCGTTCGGTGAACTGCACCCACGGGCGGTCTGCAGGCGCGGAGGATTGCAGTTCACGGCCCAGTGACTGCGCCTGCTCGAAGAACGAACGCCGCGCATGGCGCTCGCCGACCACGCGCGAGGCCAGCGCCAGCAGGTCGCCCACATGCACGTGGCCGGGCCAGCCGCCGGCCACCGACGGGCGCTCGGCATACGGGTCGAGGAACGGTGCCGCACGCAGGCGCTCGTCGACGCCGGGCCGCCAGCGCGCGGACACCAGCATCATCGTCGCCGCATTGACCAGCAGCGACCAGAACGTGCCGTGGGTCAGCGGATCCCAGCCGGACATGCCGAACAGCTGCTGCGGACGCAGCCACTCGATGCCGAACGGGCCGTGCTGCACCCAGGCGGCGTCGACCCAGCCGGCCATGGTCATCGCCGGCAGCAGCAGGGTGTACAGCCAGGTGGCGAAGCCCAGCAGCATGCCCACTTCGACGCCGCGCCGGCTGGCACCGCGCCAGTACAGGCCGCCGATCAGGCCGGGCGCGAACTGCGCCACCGCTGCGAACGCCATCAGGCCGTACGAGGCCAGCGTGCTGTCGTTGCTGCTGGTGCGGTAGTAGCTGTAGGCCATCAGCGCCAGCAGCAGGATCGCCAGGCGGCGGATCCACAGCACGCGCGAGGCGACGTCGGCGGCTTCCTGGTGGTCACCGCTCCGACGCAGCAGCACCGGCATCACCAGGTCGTTGCTGACCATGGTCGCCAGCGCGATGGACGAGACGATGACCATGCCGGTGGCCGCCGAGAAGCCGCCCACGTAGGCGATCAGCGCCAGCGCATTGCGGCCTTCGGCCAACGGCAGCGCCAGCACCATCGAATCGTCGGCGACGCTGCCGCCGGTGCCGAACAGGGTGACGCCGGCGGTGGCGATCGGCAGCACCATGCCCGAGATCAGCACCAGGTAACCGCCGAACATCCAGCGCGCGCGGCGCACGTCGCGCACATCGCCGCACTCGACCACGGCCACGTGGAACTGGCGCGGCAGGCAGATGATGGCGAGGAAGCTGAGCAGGGTCTGCGAGATGAAGCCGACCGGCGGCAGGCCGGTGAACAGCGTATGCACCGACTCGACCACCGCGTCGGTGCGGTTGCTCAGCCACAGGTAGGCGAACACGCCCACCGCCAGCATCGCCAGCAGCTTGATCACCGATTCGAAGGCGATCGCCAGCATCATGCCGTGGTGGTGCTCGGTGGCATCGACCTGGCGGGTGCCGAACAGGGTGGCGAACAGCGCCATCAGCAGCGCCACGTACAGCGCCGGGTCGGTGAAGAAGCCGGTGGGGCCGGTGTTGCCGGTCAGTACCTGCAGGCTCATCGCCACCGCTTTGTACTGCAACGCCAGGTACGGAATGATGCCGATCAGCGCGATGATCGCCACCAGCGCCGCCAGCCGCCGCGAGCGACCGAAGCGCGAGGAGATGAAATCGGCGATGGAGACCACGTTCTGGCTGCGTGCGATCAGCGCCAGGCGCTCGATGATGCGCCAGCCGAACAACAGCAGCAGCAGCGGGCCGATGTAGATCGGCAGGTAGCCCACGCCATTGCGCACGGCGGTACCCACCGCGCCGTAGAACGTCCACGAGGAGCAGTACACGGCCAGCGCCAGGCTGTAGACCACCGGCCGCAGCCACGGCCGGTCGGGGTACATCGGCCGACGGTCGCCCCACCACGCCACGCCGAACAGCAGCGCGGCATAGGCAACCGAGACCAGCAGCAGGATCCAGCTGGAGACCACGCGTGCGTTTCCGTGGGAAGAACCCGCAGTGTAGGCCAGGCGTGGCCGGGGGTGCGGGCGCGTTGGGGGCAACCACCCCCACCCAGGTGGGGGCCTACGCGGTGCGGGCCACGACCGTGGGTCGTGGCCGGCTTCTTACTGGGCCGGCACGCCCATTTCCTTCAGCAGTTCCGGCGCCGGGTAGACCTTGGCCAGCAGCCAGCGCAGGTAGCGCATGTCCACGTGCACGGCGCGCTTGTAGCGCGGGTCGAACCACCAGCTGGCACTGACCGACTCCCAGTTGCTGTCGAAGTTCAGGCCGATCAGTTCGCCCTTCGCATTGAGCACCGGCGAGCCGGAGTTGCCGCCGGTGGTGTCCAGGTTGGTCAGGAAGTTGACCGTCTGGGTGTTCAGTGCCGGATCGGCGGTGCTGCCGAAGTCACCTTTGGCGATCGCGGCCAGCAGCGGCTTGGGTGCGTCGAACGGATAGGCGTTGGTGTTCTTCTCGACGATGCCGGCCACGGTGGTCACCGGCGAGTAGGTCACGCCGTCGCGCGGGTGCAGCGCCTCGACCTTGCCGTAGCTGATGCGCAGGGTGCGGTTGGCATCCGGGTACACGGCGCGGCCCTGCTTGGCACGCCAGGCGAACAGCGCCTGCACGTACGCCGGGCGCAGGCGCAGCTGCTCGCCTTCGCGGGTCTTGCTCTCGTTCTCGATGCGCAGCTGCGCGGCCACCAGCGGGCCGGCCACAGCGATCAGCGGATCGGCGGCCAGCGCCTTGCCTTCGCGTGCGGCGGCGAAGCGCGACAGGCGCTGCGCCTCGTCACCCAGCTGGGTGCCCGCATACAGGGTGTCCAGCGCCTTGGCCAGCTGCTGCGGGGTACGGCCGAAGGCGGCGTCGAACTCGGCCACGCGCTGCGCGTCCGGCAGCTGCTGGTAACGGGTCAGCAGGGTGGTCAGCAGGGCCTTCTCGACCTCCGGTGCGTAGCGGCGCTGGACCTGCTTGAGCACGCCTTCGATCATCGCCTGGTCGCGCTGCTGGTAACCGCTCTCGCGCTGCGCGTCCGGTTTGGCCGATTCGATGCGCAGGCGCTCCAGCAGCAGCGCCGAGCGCAGCAACTGGCTCTGTGCGGCCATCTGGTCCAGCAGCAGGTCACGCTCGCCCACCGCCGCGCCCTGTGACAGGTTGGCCAGCAGCGCCTTGATGTCGCCCTGGTACCTGCGATCGGTGGCGGCCAGCATGGCTGTCTCGTCGGCGGCACGCTGGGCCTTGGCATCGCTGCGCAGCAGGCCTTCCAGCTCACCGGCGGCGCGCTTGCGGTTGTTCTTCAGCGACTGCAGCTGCGAAGCGTAACGGGTACGTGCCTGCGCGTCCTTGGCGGTTGCCGCCTCGATGGTGTCGATCATCTGCTGGAACACCGAAACGCGGCGCGGCAGCACGGTGTCGATCTGGCCGGCGAATTCTGCCGCGGTACGGTGGCGGTAGGTGATGCCCGGATAACCGGCCAGCATCGCGTAGTCGCCCTCCTTCGGGCCCTCCACCGACATCTGCAGGTGTGCCGGCGCCTGGTAGGGCACGTTGTCCTTGCTGTAGGGCGCCGGCTTGCCGTCCTTGCCGACATAGGCGCGCAGCAGGGTGAAGTCGCCGGTGTGGCGCGGCCACATGAAATTGTCGATCTCATCGCCATAGTTGCCGATCGCACGCGGCGGCGCGTACACCAGGCGCACGTCGCTCAGTTCCAGCTGGGCGATGCGGTAGAAGTCGGTGCCGTAGTACATGTTGGCCACCGAGCAGCGCACGCTGCCATCCTTCTCGCACTCGGCCACGATCTGCTTGCTGGCCGCATCGACGGCATCGAAGTAGGCACGGCCGGTCTTGCCGCGGGCCTGCGCCAGCACCTGGTCGGTCACCTTGTCGAAGCCGACGGTGACCAGCACGCGGAAGTCCGGGTTGGCCGGGCGCTCGTCGGCACGGTCCCTGGCGATGAAGCCACCGTTGATCAGGTCGTGCTCTGGGGAGCTGTTGTACTGGATCACGCCCATCGCCACGTGGTGATTGGTCAGCAGCAGGCCGTCGCTGGACACGAACGAGCCGGTGCCGCCGCCCGCGCGCACCACCGCGCTCAGCGGCGGCGCGGTGACGTTGGCCAGGTCGGCCGGATTGCCCTTGAAGCCAGCGGCCTGCAGCGGCTTGTCCAGGTCCGGCAGCTGGGTCGGCATCCACATGCCTTCATCGGCGTGGGCACCAGCGGCAAGGGTCAGGCCCAGGGCCAGGGCGGTGGGAAGGGCTTTGCGTGGCGACATGAGGCAATCCGGTACGACAGAACAGCCCGGGACCATAGCCGCTGGGGCCGGATGGGGCAACGGCCAATGGTTGGGGACCTGACGGGGAGAGCCGAGCCCATGCTCGGCTGCTCTTCCTTCAACCCGCGCTGCGCGCAGAAGCCGAGCATGGCTCGGCTCTACAGGGATGCCACGGCGGGTTACTTCTCCCGCCGCCAGTTGATCGAACCACGGTTTTCCACCGTGCTCGATTCCACTTCCACATCAAACCCGCGGCGCAGCAGGTACTTCAGCGTGATCACCGAACCGGCGCCCACCAGCGACACGCCGTAACCCACGTAAAGCTTGGGCGAGATGTACTTGCCGACGCCGATCACCGAACCACCCAGCGCGCGCGACTGACTCACGCCTGCATCATCCAGGCCCAGCTTGGCACCCAGCTGCGAGGCGAGCAGGCCACTGCCAGCCGAGAGCGCCGCCGAGGCCGCGTTGACCTGCTGCGCCTGGTCGCTGCTGGCGCCGGTCAGGCTGCGTCCCAGCACCAGATAGGCCAGTGCCTCGGACTGCGACATCGCCGGATCGGACCACACGTCGGCACGCGGTTGCTGGGCACGCCCGGTCACGTCGATGCCGGCGGTGACATCACCGATGCGGCGCTCGGCGCGGATGTTGATGCGTGGGTCGGACACCGCGTTGTAGTTCCAGTTGAGGTTGCCGCGGGTGATGGTCAGGTCCTGACCATACGCCTTGTAGCGGCCGCTCACTTCCAGGCCGCCATTGGCGGTCATTTCGCGGCCGGGCTTGGCCCAGACCTGCATCTTGCCGGTCAGCGCGCCCTTCAGGCCGAAGCCGGTCATCTTGACCTTGTCGCCCAGGCTGACGGTCAGGTCCATGTCCAGCGGCGAGGTGCGCGACTCTTCCGGATCGGCCGGGTCGAGCACCACCACGTCTTCGGACACCGAGGTGCCGCGGTCCAGGCGTTCCAGGTCGATGTCGGCCTCGGGCACGTGCACGGTGCCGCGCAGCTCCATCGCCGCCTTGGCCAGGGTGAAGTCGAGGTTGGGGTTGGCGACGATGCGCAGTTCGCTGGTGTTGGACAGCAGCACGTTCTCGCCATGGATCTTCAGCTGCAGCGGCTGCGCATCGCCGAACCACGACAGGCCACCGTCCACGTACAGCGTGCCCTGGCCCGAGTTGGCCTGCGCGGTGATCTTTGCCGAACCATCGGGCTGGGCCACGAAGCTGCCCTTGCCCTGGTCGAAGGTCAGGCCGAGCGCCGGGAATTCACCCTTGAAGTTGCTCAGCTGTGCGTCGCCACCCAGCGACGGCTGGCCTCGCGTCCCGCGCAGGCTGACGTGGCCTTCGATCAGGCCGGTCGGTCGCACGATGTCCGGCGAGAACAGCTCCAGCCAGTACAGCCGCGACATGTTGAGGTAGAGCTCACCATTCAGCGGCGCACTGGCTTCCCAGCCGGTCTGCATCCTGGCGTCGACGAAGCCATTGCCCTGGAAGCCCATGCCCAGGTAGCCCTTGATGCTGGCCGGGGTCATGTCGAGCTTCAGCGAGAACTGGTCATAGCGCACCAGCTCGCCGCGGGTGGTATCGCCCACAGTGTTGCGGTTCTCGCCCAGGCGCACGCCGCCTTCCTTCGAGCGCACTTCCACATGGCCTTCCCAAGCGTTGCCGCGCGGGCGGATCTGCGCGTCCAGGCTGACATCGCCGCGAAGGTAGATGCGCCGGCCGGACTGCGGCGGCAACCACGGCTGCACCAGCGCCAGTGGCAGCGCGTCGCTGCGCACCACCAGGCCTTCGCGCGGCCAGTTGGCCTGTGCGCACAGCGCGCCGCTGCTGGCCGCGGCCAGGCAGGCTTCGGACAGCGTGTAGGTGCTGCCGTTGATCGCGAACGCCGCCGGTGCACGCAGCGCCCAGGCATCACCCTTCACCGGTGCGATGCGCAGCGACGCCAGCTCGCCACGCCACTGCGTGCCCTGCTGGCGCACGCTGCCCTGCAGCTCGACCGCACCCATCTCGTTGCGGGTCTGCGCAGCCAGGCGCAGGTTGGACACACTGCCCTGCGCGTCGATGTTCAGCCGCTCCAGCAGCATGCCCGCGTTGACCTGCTGGCCCTGCACCGCCAGCGTGCCGCTGTCGCCGCGCCACGGCAGGCGGCCCTTGATGCTCACGCTCTCGGCGCCGTAGCCATCCCAGTTGAGGTTGTTGCCGACCAGGTCGGCGGTGATGTCCGGCGCATCGCGCGGGCCCTTCACCTGTACCTGGCCACGCAGGCCGCCATCGGCGCCGGGCAGCAGGTCGCTCAACTGCAATGGCTCGAAACGCGCATCGATGTCGAGGCGGTCGCCGACCTTGCCCGACGCGGTCACCCGGCTGCTGCCCAACGCCAGTTTCAGGTCACCCTGGCCCTGCGCGCCCTGCAGCGCGAACTTGCCCTGTGCGTCGAGATTGCGCTGGCGCAGCATGCCCTTCAGCGAGGGCAGGTCCACCGTGGCTTCCAGCGTACCGGCGGTGCCCGGTGCGGCATTGGCCGGCGGCGGCAGCTGGCGGCCCTTGGAGGCCAGGTTGCCGGACAGGCGGCCATTCCAGCCTGGCACGAAATAGCCGGGGTCGAAGTCCTTCAGCGTGGCCTTGGCGTCCCAGTCCAGCTTCGGCGCCCACGCCACCTGGCCTTCCACCTGCAGCTGCCCACCCGGCGTCTGCGCCTGCAGCTGGTGGATCGACGCGGCCTGGTCGTTGCCACGCACATCGAAGTGCAGCTGCGCCTTCTGCTTTTCGCGTTCGACCTCGGCGCGGCCGATCGCCGCCCAGGCCTTCAGGGTACCGGCCAGGCCGAAGCGTGCTTCCTTCAGAGTGACCGGCACCGGCGCGCTGCCGGCGGTGTTCGGATCAGGCGCCGGTACATAGGTCAGGTCACGCGCGACCACCGAGAAGTTGAGCTTCTGCTGGTCTTCCTGGCTGAAATCGGCGGTACCCTCCAGGCGGGCTTCGCCACCGAGACCCTTCAGCAGCAGCGGCGAAACCTTCAGCACCTGGTCCTGCAATGACACCACGGACGGTGCCAGTTCCAGTTCCTGCTCGCCCTGCTTCACCCTGCCACGCAGGCTGGCATTGCCGCCCTTGCCAGCAGCAGTGAAATCCAGCGACAACGGCGTGATCGCCGAGCTCGCCAATGCCGGCGACAGAAGCGCCAGATCGAGCTCGTCGCTGCGCACGCTGGCATTCCACGTCGGGTCGGTGCGGCCATCGAACACCAGCATCGCGTGCAGCGGCTTCGGTGCACGCCCGGCCACCGCCACTTCCATGTGCGACAGGTCACCGCGGGCGACCAGGCCGACGGTAGCGGCCGTGCGCCCACGCGGTGCCGGCAACACCGCCGTCACCGTCACGTCGGTGTCGTAGTCCTTGGCCGGGATGTAATGGCCTTGGGCAGTGAAGTTGCCCATGTCACTGTCGACCACCAGCTTGTGCGCCTGGAACTCGCCGTTGGCGATCTCGATGCCGCCGCGCACGCGGCTGATGTCGATCACCGGTTCGTTGGCCTGGCTGATGCGGAAGCCATCGATGGCGATGGCATCGGCCTGGATCGCCAGCGGCATCTCGATCTGCGGCAGGGAATCGGGCCAGGACGGCAGCTTGAACGGCTCATCGCTCTTGGCCAGGTTCAACGTCGCGTTGGTCAGCTCCAGCTTGTCCAGCAGCAGCTTGCGGCCCAGCAGCGGGCGCAGGTCTGGCTCCAGGTGCGCACGCTCGGCGTGGAAATGGATGTCGTCATAGCGGAAGTCGACGTTGTACAGGGTCAGCGGTCCGGCCACCGGACCCTCCACCTTGTCCCAGGTGAAGCTGGCACCCACCGGCAGCCGCGCCACCACCTGGGCCAGCAGTACGTCACGGCCGGCCACGGTCTGCAGCAGCCAGTACACCGCCAGCAGGGCCAGCAGCACCAGGCCGATCACGCCGGCACCGGACCATGCCCAGAAGCGGCGACGGCGATAGAAGCGCACGCGTGGCGGCAGGGTGTTCGGGGTCGGTGCGGACGCGCTCACAGGTCCGCTCCGATGTTCAGGTACAGCTGGAACTGCGAATCCGGGTTGTTCAGGCCGTGCGCCACGTCGATGCGCACCGGGCCCACCGGCGATTTCCAGCGCACGCCGAAGCCGACGCCGGTATGCAGGTCGATGGTGTTGTCGAAGGCACTGCCGGTATCGACGAACACCGCCGCACCCCAGGGGCCACCGTTGAAGTAGTGCTCGTACTCGGCCGAGCCGATCACCAGGTTCTTGGCACCCAGCGCGTACTTGTCCGGCTTCGGCGTACGCGGGCCGACCTCACGGTAGGCGTAGCCGCGGATGCTGCGGTCACCACCGGCGAAATAGCGCAGGCTCGGCGGCATCGCCACCAGATCGCTGGTCCAGGTGGTGCCGCCCTCGCCGCGCAGGATCAGGCGATTGCTTTCACCCACCGGGATGTACCAGCGCAACACGGCGTTGGCCTGCACGAAGCTGGTATCCGAGCCGGCGCCTTCCACGCCGGCACGCACCGTTGCAGCGCCGCTGATGCCCTTGCGCGGGAACATCTCGTCGTCGACGTTGACGTAGTCGGCAACCATCTGCGGGTACACCAGCGTCGAGGTGTTGTAGACCGCGTCGGTGAATTCGGTGCCGGAGGCATAGCGCCAGCGCTCGCGCAGCGCGTTGATCGAGGCGATCGCGGTCCAGTGTTCGTTGATCTCGCCGCTGCGGCTGGCGATCAGCTTGAAGTTGCGCAGGTCGATGTAGTCGGTCTGCTCGTCGTACGCGCTGGCGGCGAAGGTGTACCAGCCATCAAGCCAGTTGAAGGCCGGAATGCGGTAACTGGTGACCAGGCTCTTGCGCTTCTGCGCATAGTCCAGCTGCGTGTTCATCTTGTGGCCGCGGTTGTTCAGGAACCGCCGCTCGATGCCACCGCGCACACCCGGGCCGCTCTCGCTGCCGTAGCTCAGGCCTGCGGTGTAGATGGTGCGCTTGGCCCGGGTCAGCTTCACGTCCACCGGCACTTCGCCGTTCTCGTCGGCCTGGTCCGGGCGCGGCTGGATGTCGATCACGCTGAAGTAGTCCAGCTTGGTCAGCGACTCGCGCAGCCGGTCCAGCTTGCCCTCGTGGTAGTAGCTGCCCTGGTCCCAGTACACCAGTGGATCGAACAGCTTGTCGACGAAGTAATCCTGCTCGAAGCGCACCGGGCCCATGTTGTAGCGGCGGCCGCTGTCCCAGGTCAGGTCGATGTCGGCGGCGTTGTCGGCGCGGGTGATCTGCACCTGGCGCTGGGTGTAGTCGGCATCGAAGTAGCCACGCTCGGCCAGGCGCCGGGTGATGGTGATCTTGCTGGCTTCGTACTGGGTGTGCTCGAAGCGCTGGCCCTTGCGCGGCTTGAAGGCGGCCAGGTCGTCCTGCAGGTACTGGTCGTACATCGCCGGGCCGGTGATGTCGATGTGCTCGCGGCGCACGGTCACCGGGGCGCCCTTGTCGACGTGGATCAGCACGCGCACGTGCTCGTCCTCACGCGGCGCCTCGACCTTGATCACCGGGTTGTAGTAGCCGAACGGCTCCAGCGCCTGGCGGGTCTGCCGCTCGGCCTGCGACAGCAGGTACTCCAGGCGCGATTCGCCCTGCTCCTTGCCGATCGTGTCGTACAGCGACAGCGATTCCTGGATGTTCTCGATGATTGCGGCGTCGTCGCCCTTGTCCAATCCCTTGATGTCCACCTTGTCGATGGTGCCGCGCGCATGGACCACGGAAGTGGCGGCCAGCGACAGGACCATCAGCGGCAGGGCGTATTTCTTTGGCTGCATGCGGCACAGCATACCGACCGGAGGTGACGATGCGAAATGCATCACGTCATTGCGGATCGGTTGTTAAGTGGCGGTCAAAATACACCGCAAAGTGTCGATTGTCGCAACCGACCAATCAGGATGCCGGCATCGTCCACGATGTCGGCAATGACCCCGATAGACAACGCCGGCACTACCGATACGGGCGTCAGCTCGACAGATGCTCGATCGCCGCCACCTTGCCCAGGCGCTCGCCCAGCATCGTCAGCAGCGCCAGGCGGTTGCCACGCAGTGCCGGATCTTCCGCGTTGACCATCACGCCATCGAAGAACGCGTCGACCTGCGGACGCAGGCGCGCCAGGCGTGCCAGCACCGCCACATAATCCTTCTGGTGCAGGCTGGCGCCGGTGTCATCGATGGCGGCGGTCACCGCTTCGGCCAGCGCGCGCTCGGCATCTTCCTGCAGCAGTGCCGCGTCGATCTGCGCCGGAATCTCGCCCTCGGCCTTGCGCAGGATGTTGCGGATGCGCTTGTTGGCCGCGGCCAGCGCCTCTGCCTCCGGCAACGCGGCGAAGGTGCCGATCGCATCCAGGCGGCGATCGAAGTCGTACAGCGAGGCCGGCTTCAACTCGGCCACCGCGTTGAAGTGCGTGGCCGGCACGCCCTTGTCGCCGTAGTAGCCCTTCAGGCGGTCGAGGATGAAGTCGTACAGCTCGCCGATATCGGCCTGCACGTTGCGCGCGGCCAGGCCGGCATTGGCGCTGGCCATCAGCGCGCGCAGGTCCAGTTCGAAGCCGCTTTCGATGATCGTGCGGGCCAGGCCCAGCGCATTGCGGCGCAGCGCGAACGGATCCTTGTTGCCGGTCGGCTTCAGGCCTGCAGCGAAACCACCGACCAGCGTATCCACGCGTTCGGCGATGGCCAGCACCTTGCCCAGCGGCGACAGCGCGATGTCGTCACCACCGAAGCGTGGCTGGTAGGCCTCGTCGATGGCCAGTGCTACGTCGGCCGATTCACCACCGGCGACGGCGTAGTGGCGGCCGGCGATGCCCTGCAATTCCGGGAATTCGTTGACCATGCGCGACTGCAGGTCGTTCTTGGCCAGCTCGGCAGCCCGCCTGGCCTGCGCCGGATCGGCACCGACCTGGGCTGCGATCACTTCGGCCAGTGCGGCCACGCGCGCCACCTTGTCGGCCACGCTGCCCAGCTTGGCCTGGTAGGTCACCGTCTTCAGGCCGTCGCCCATCGACACCAGGCCCTGCTTCAGGTCCTCGTCGAAGAAGAACTTGGCATCGGCGAAGCGCGGGCGGATCACCCGCTCGTAGCCCTTGGCCACTTCGGCCACGTCCTTCGATTCGATGTTGGCAATGCCGATGAACTTCTCGGTCAGCGTGCCGGCGGCATCCAGCACCGGGAAGAACTTCTGGTTGATCTCCATCGTTTCGATCAGTGCTTCCTGCGGCACTGCCAGGAAGGCGCGTTCGAAGCTGCACAGCACCGCCGACGGCCATTCGACCAGGTTCACCACCTGCTCCAGGTTGTCTTCAGTGATGCGGGCGCTGCCACCGGCCCCGGCTGCAGCGGCCTCGACCTCGGTGACGATGCGCGCGCGGCGCTCGCTCGGGTCGACCAGCACGAACGCGGCGCGCAGCGCTTCAACGTAGTCCTGCGGCTGCGCCAGCGACACGACCTGGTCGTGGTGGAAACGATGGCCACGGCTGGCGCGGCCGGCCTGCAGGCCGAACAGTTCGGCCTCGACCACGTTGGCGCCGTGCAGCAGCACCAGCCAATGCGCCGGGCGGGCGAAGCCCCAGGCGTGGTCGCCCCAGCGCATCGGCTTGGGAATCGGCATCGCCGCGATCGCCTCGCGCAGGATGTCCGGCAACAGGCTGGCGGTGCTCGCGCCCGGGGTCACCGCGCGGTGCACGAAGCGCTCACCCTTGTTGTCGGTGGTCTTCTCCAGCGCAGTCCAGTCGATCCCGGCCTTGGCGGCGAAGCCCTGCAGGGCCTTGGTCGGCTGGCCTTCGGCATCCAGCGCGATGTTCAGGTACGGGCCCAGCACTTCGCTGTGCTGTTCCGGCTGTTCCAGGCCGACGCCCGGCAGCAGCACGGCCAGCCGGCGCGGGGTCGACAGCGGGCGGGCATCGCCCAGCTCCAGCGCGACGCCACGCTTGCGCAGGCCTTCGACAACACCGTCGAAGAACGCCTGGGCCAGGCCCGGCAGCGCCTTGACCGGCAGCTCCTCGGTGCCCAGTTCGATCAGCAGGGGGAACAATTGGCTCATCGGTTCGATCCTGTGGTGGGGGCGCAGCGCGCAACGCGTCCGGCGCCCCGGGTAGTTGATGAAAAGCGCGACGGTGCAGGAAGGCGGTCAGGCCTTCTTCGCACCCGGGAAGCCCAGCTTCTCGCGCTGCTCGTAATACGCCTTGGCCACCGCCTGGGCCAGCGCGCGCACGCGCAGGATGTAGCGCTGGCGCTCGGTCACGCTGATCGCGCGGCGCGCATCGAGCAGGTTGAAGGTGTGGCTGGCCTTCATCACCTGCTCGTAGGCCGGCAGCGGCAGGCCCACTTCCACCAGCTTCTGCGCTTCACGCTCGCAGGCATCGAAGCGGTGGAACATTTCGTCCACGTCGGCGTATTCGAAGTTGTAGGTGCTCTGCTCCACCTCGTTCTGGTGGTAGACGTCGCCGTAGGTCACCGGCTGGCCGTCCGGGCCGTAGGTCCAGACCAGGTCATAGACGTTGTCGCAGTTCTGCAGGTACATGCACAGGCGCTCGAGACCATAGGTGATCTCGCCCAGCACCGGGCGGCATTCCAGGCCACCGGCCTGCTGGAAGTAGGTGAACTGGGTCACTTCCATGCCGTTGAGCCAGACTTCCCAGCCCAGGCCCCACGCGCCCAGCGTCGGCGATTCCCAGTTGTCCTCGACGAAGCGCAGGTCGTGCACCAGCGGATCGATGCCCAGTGCCTTCAGCGAATCCAGGTACAGCTGCTGGATGTTGTCCGGCGCCGGCTTCATCGCCACCTGGTACTGGTAGTAGCGCTGCAGGCGGTTCGGGTTCTCACCGTAACGGCCATCGGTCGGGCGCCGCGACGGCTGCACGTAGGCCGCATTCCAGCTTTCCGGACCGATCGCACGCAGGAAGGTGGCCGGGTGGAAGGTACCGGCGCCCACCTCCAGGTCGAGCGGCTGGATGAGCACGCAGCCCTGCTGGGCCCAGAACTGGTTCAGGGTCTGGATCAGGCCCTGGAAGGTGATCGGAACGGTCGGGGTCGCGGACATGCGTACGAGTCTTGGCCGGCAAGGGGGTGCGCTAGTATAACGGCCGACCTGCGGGGCATTCCGTACCCGGGAGGAGCAGGCAGATGGAACATCGGCTGCCGGCAGGCACGCCCGGCGAGGCGGGCGGCGTCCCGCTGCCCTGGGGACGGCTGCATTTCGAGCAGATTGCCGCGGCTCTGGTCGCCGATGACCTGGTGGCCGAGCAGGACCGCGAGCGCATGCGGTTTTCCGCACAGGGCGCGCGCAATGCCAGTGAAGTGCACCCGCTGGTGCTGCTGTCCAACCTCAAGCTGGCCACCCGCGACGGCGGCGAACTGACCCTGGAACGCCTGACCGAATGGCTGGCCCAACGCACCGGCAACCGCTACCTGCGCATCGATCCGACCCGCGTCGACGTCGCTGCGGTCACCGCGCTGGTCTCCCACGCCTATGCCCGTCGCCACCGCTTCCTGCCGCTGGCAGTGGATGCCGAACGGGTACTGGTGGCCACCAGCGAGCCGCTGGTGCAGGAATGGCGCCGCGACCTGCAGCACCTGACCCGCCGCCGCATCGAGCTGGCGGTGGTCAATCCGCTCGACCTGCACCGCTACATCATGGAGTTCTACGGGGTGACCCGTTCGGTGCGTGGCGCGCGTGGCGACGTCCGCGGCGAGGCCAACACCACCTTGCCCAGCTTCGAGCAGCTGGTCGAGCTGGGCCGCACCGGCGACGTCAATGCCGACGACCAGCACATCGTGCACATCGTCGACTGGCTGCTGCAGTACGCCTATGAGCAGCGCGCCTCGGACATCCACCTGGAACCGCGCCGCGAGATGGGACGCATGCGCTTCCGCATCGATGGTGTGCTGCACAAGGTGTTCGAGGTGCCGCCGGCAGTGATGACCGCGGTGGTCAGCCGCATCAAGGTACTCGGCCGCATGGACCTGGCCGAGCGCAGGCGCGCGCAGGACGGCCGCATCAAGACCCGCTCGCCGGGTGGCCGCGAGGTCGAGATGCGCCTGTCTACCATGCCCACCGCCTTCGGTGAGAAGTGCGTGATGCGCATCTTCGACCCCGATGCCGCCTTCAAGAGCATCGACCAGCTCGGCTTCAGCCCGCAGGAGGCCGCTGGCTGGAATGCACTGGTCGAGCGCCCGCACGGCATCGTGCTGGTCACCGGCCCGACCGGCTCGGGCAAGACCACCACCCTGTATTCCACGCTGAAGCGGCTGGCCACGCCGGACGTGAACGTGTGCACGGTGGAGGACCCGATCGAGATGATCGCCCCCGAGTTCAACCAGATGCAGGTGCAGGCCAACATCGACCTGGACTTCGCCAGCGGCGTGCGCACCCTGCTGCGGCAGGACCCGGACATCATCATGATCGGCGAGATCCGCGACCTGGAAACCGCGCAGATGGCGGTGCAGGCCTCGCTGACCGGCCATCTGGTGCTGTCCACCCTGCACACCAACGATGCACCGTCGGCGGTCACCCGCCTGCTCGACCTGGGCGTGCCGCACTACCTGCTGGCCAGCACCCTCAACGGCATCCTCGCCCAGCGCCTGGTGCGTACCCTGTGCCCGCACTGCAAGCAGCCGCACACCCTTGGTGCTGCCGACTGGGCGGTGCTCGCTGATAGCCAGGCTGCATATCCAGATGCCGCCACGCCCTGTCGTCCGGTCGGTTGCCTGGAGTGCCGGCGCACCGGATTCCTCGGCCGCATCGGCCTGTATGAGTTGCTGCCATTGGGCTCGCGGCTGCGCGGGCAGATCCGCGCCGACATGGATCTGGCCGGTTTCACCCGTGCCGCGCGCGCTGAAGGGCTGCGAACCCTGCGCCAGGCCGGGCTTGAAAAGGTGGCGCAGGGGCTGACTACAATCGAGGAAGTCCTGTCAGTGCTGCCGCCCCCGGATGAACCCAGCCCCCTTCCTGATCCTTGAAACCGGCCGCCCGGTACCGTCGCTGCGCCGCTACGGGCGCTTTCCGCACTGGATCCGCGTCGCCGCCGGGCTGGAAGAGCACGAGACGGTGGTGGTCGATGTCGAACACGGTGGCGCCCTGCCCGATCCGCACGGTTTTGCCGGCGTACTGGTGACCGGCTCGGCCGCCTTCGTTACTGACCACGCCGACTGGAGCGAGCGCAGCGCGGCGTGGCTGCGCCAGACCGTCCACGCCGGCCTGCCGGTGTTCGGCATCTGCTACGGCCACCAGCTGCTGGCGCATGCGCTGGGCGGTGAGGTGGCCTACAACCCGGCCGGGCGCGAGTCCGGCACGATCGAGCTGGAGCTGCAGCCACAGGCGGCACAGGATCCGCTGTTCCAGGGCCTGCCGCAGCACTTTGCCGCCCACGCCACCCACCTGCAGACCGTGCTGCGCGCGCCCGACGGTGCCGAGGTGCTGGCACGCTCGCCGCTGGATGGCTGCCACGCGTTCCGCTGGGGGCGCCAGGCCTGGGGCGTGCAGTTCCACCCCGAATTCGCCACCCACCACATGCGCGGCTACGTGCGCGCCCGCGCCGACTGCATCGGCCGCCACGGCGGCTGTGCGCGCAGCATCGAGCGCGCAGTCAGCGCCGCACCGCTGGCCCGCCAGCTGCTGCGCCGCTTCGTCCGACAGGCGCGGCTGTCTTCAGCCCAGCCGGCGGCAAAACAGGGATAATCAGCGGCACGGGCAACCGCCCGTCCCCTCCTGTCCTTCCCGGATGTCCATGAAAGAGATTCGCAAGCTGCCGGCCTCGGCGGGCGCCCAGTGGTTGCTGGATACGTTCTCGCTGTATCGGCGTGCGCCGCTGCAGCTGGCCAGGATCGGCCTGGCCTGGCTGCTGGTGAGCTGGGTGGTCACCCTGTTGTCGACGCTGATTCCCGGCGCCGCCGGCATGGCCGTGCAGCTGATGACCCTGGCCATCTCGCCGATCATGTTCGGCGGCATGCTCTACGCCGTGGGTGAGATCGACGAAGGCCGCCCGGGCCTGTCCTCGCACCTGCTGCAGCCGATCCGCGACCACCGTGTCAGCCACCTGCTGGTGCCGCTGGCGATCCAGGTGCTGGCGGTGCTGCTGCTGGGCGCGTTGCTGTTCATGATGATCGGCCGCGAAGGCTTCACCGCCTTCAGCGAGGTCATGACCAAGATGGAAGAGATCAGCCGCAGTGGCCAGCAGATCAAGCCGGACGATGCCGCGGCGCTGGTCGCCAACCTGCCGGCCAAGCGCATCGCACTGTGGATGCTGCTGGTGTTCCTGAGCGCGGTGGCGCTCTCGCTGGCGATGTTCACCCAGCCGGCGCTGGTGGTGTTCGACAAGCAGAGCGGCATGCACGCGCTGCGCCTGAGCCTGCAGGGCTGCATCGAGAACATCGGCGCGATGATCGTGTTCGCCGTGCTCGGCCTGATCGCCGCGTTCTGCATCTACATCCTGTTCGTGATCGTGATCCAGATCGCGATGCTGATCGGAGGCCCGCTGGCCGCCGCCTTCATCGCCCAGCTGGTGCTGACCACGGTGCTGATGCCGCTGTATGTCGGCGCGGTCTACGCCGCGTGGAAGCAGATGTTCGTGCACCGTGGCAGCCGCGCAGCACCGCCGGTCCCGACCACCCCGGCCTCAAGCGACATCTTCCACGCCTGACGAAAAAGGGGACGGAGGGGATTAAGTCGTTTGTGCCACTGTGCCGATAACGACTTAATCCCCTCCGTCCCCTTTTTTAGGCGGCGGGTTTCTTCACCGCCGACGATGGCACCAGCCAGCGTGCGGCGTGGATGCCCAGCTCGTAGAGCAGGCACATCGGGATCGCCAGCATCAGCTGCGAAACCACGTCCGGCGGGGTCAGCACCGCCGCCAGCACGAAGATGCCGACGATCGCGTAACCACGTCCTTCCTTGAACTGCTGCGGCGTCACCCAGCCCAGCAGGACCAGGATCACCATCGCCACCGGCAGTTCGAAACTGCCACCGAAGGCGAAGAAGATCGCCAGCACGAAATCCAGGTAGGCATTCGCATCCGGGGTGATCGCGATCACGTCCGGGCTGAAGGTGGTCAGGAAATGGAACACCGCCGGCAGCACCAGGAAGTAGGCGAAGGCACAGCCGGTGTAGAACAGCAGTACCGAAGACACCAGCAGCGGCACCGCCAGGCGCTTCTCACGCGCGTAAAGCCCCGGGGCGACGAAGGCCCACAGCTGGTACAGCAGCCACGGCACCGCCACGAACAGGGCCACGAAGAAGGTCAGCTTCAATGGCGCGAAGAAGGCACCGGCCGGATTGGTCGCGATCATCGTCTGCCCGTTGGGCAGCTGCGAGACCAGCGGTTCGGCCAGCGCGTTGTACAGCTTCTGGGTAAATGGCAGCAGCGCCAGCAGCACCACGCCCAGGCCCAGCAATGCGCGCACCAGGCGGCCGCGCAGCTCCACCAGATGTTCGACCAGCGAGCTTTCGCCGAAATCCTGTTCACTCATGGCTGGCGCTCCGGGCTGCTCTGCGGCGGCGGCGCACCGGCTTCAGGGGGTGTCGCCGGCGTCGGCTCGGGAGCAACGCTCTCCTGTGCCGGCGCATCGGCATCGGGCGCAGCGCTCATATGCGGCGGCAGATCCGCAGGCGCCGGTGCGCGAACCTCCTGCGCCAGCGTATCGCCCTGCTGCTGCGCCTGTTGCGCTTCGCGACGGATCGCTTCACCGCTGGCGCGCAGCTGGTTCTCGGTGTCCTGCATGCCTTGGCGCACGTCCTGCATCTGCCGCTTGATGTCCTCGGCCTGCAGTTCGCGCTCCAGTTCCTGTTTCACCGAATCCCACTGATTGCGGGCACGGCGCACCCACAGGCCGGCGAAGCGGGCCGCCTTGGGCAGGCGCTCGGGACCGAGCACCACCAGGGCGACCACCGCGATCACCAGCAGTTCGCTGAAGCCGATATCGAACACCGCAACCGCTCCGGATCAGCGAGCGTTACGGTCGTGCTCGTCCTGCGCGGTGCGCGAGGCGTCCTGGCTACGCGACTCATCGCCCAGCTGCGCGTTCGGCTTGTCTTCGTCGCGCATGCCCTTCTTGAATTCCTTGACCGCCGAGCCGAGGTCCTTGGCGCCACTGGTCAGGCGCTTGGTGCCGAACACCAGCAGGACGATGGCCAGCACGACCAACCAATGCCAGATGCTGAAACTGCCCATAAAGACGCTCGTTACGTTAGTGATCAGGCTGTCGAGCATAGCGCACCGGGTGTCAGCCGGCGCGCGTGACGAAAGTCAGTTTCCGCCCAGCGTTTCCGTGCGGATTTCGCCGTCGTTGACCGGCTGGAAGCCCTGCTGCTGCGGCGGCGGGTTCTGCGGCACGTTCTGCAGCGGCGCGGTGGTGGCTTCGGTTGGGGCGGCCGGCGCGGCCTGAACAGGCGCCGGCGCAACCGCCGGGGTCGCCGCCGGACGCGGTGCACTGCCACCGTTGCCGTTGCGGTTGTTGCGGGCGGCGTAGGTGGCCTCTTCCAGACGATCACGGAAGGCGACCACGTCCATCGACGGCGCACCGGCGGCGCGACCTTCGAAGATCATGCGCGGCGTGGTGTTGCTGCCGTAGGCGTCAAGGTTGGCGGCATCGTCGATCTGCAGCACCGCACCATCCAGCGCGACGCCCGCGAACAGCCCACGGGCACGCGACCAGGACCAGATCTCGGCCTTCAGCTGGCCGTCGGTGGCGGCGGCGGCATTGCGGCCGACCGGACCGGCGGCAACGCCGGCATCGGCGCCGAGCGTGAACTTGCCGTTGACCAGATTGTCCAGGCTGCGGTCGTTGCGGAACACCAGCACCACATCCGAAGATTGCACGCCGGCCTGGAAGCCGATGCTGCCACCGGTGAGCTTCACGAACACCGGGTTGGACCATGCGCCATTGGGCATGCGCACCGACATCAGGCCGTGGCCACGGCGACCGCCAATGACTAGACCGGCCTTGATCGTGTCGGGAATGACGATGACCGCGCGGCCTTCGTCGAGCAATTTATCCGGAATGCCCTGTTCAGGAATTTCCTGGATTTCAGCCAGCACGCGCACGGCGTTGCGGGCGCGCTGGTCTTCCTGCGGTCCGGCCATGGCCTGGCTGGACAGCAGGCTGGCGGCGATCAGCAGGGCTTGGATCGGGCGACGCATGGCAGGCTCCAGAAGTCAGTCCATAGGAAGATATAGCAAGTGACTGAAATTAGTGGTGTTGCCATGAATCCCCAATGAGCGTTCCCTGCCCGCATTGATGCGCGCTATGCCTGCAATCCGAACCCTGCATCCCGGTGCGGCGCCGGATAGGCGACAATATCGCCCATGCTCGACGCACCCGATACCGCCGTGCTGGCGGTCAACCTAGGCACGCCCGAGACGCCGACGGCCCCCGCCGTACGCCGTTACCTGGCCGAATTCCTGTCCGACCCGCGCGTGGTCGCGATTCCGGCACTGCTCTGGCAGCCGCTGCTGCGCGGGCTGATCCTGCCGCTGCGAAGTGGCCGGTCGGCGGCCAAGTATGCCCAGGTCTGGCTGCCCGACGGCTCACCGCTGATGGTGCATACGCGCCAGCTGGCGCAGGCCATGCAGGCCCTGCTGCCGACCCTGACGGTGCGCCATGCGATGCGTTACGGCGAACCGGCGCTGGCCGGCGAGCTCGACCGTCTGGCCGCCGACGGCGCGCGCCGGATCGTGGTGCTGCCGCTGTACCCGCAGTACTCCACCACCACCACCGCCTCGGTCGAAGACCGGGTCGATGCGTGGCAGCGCCGCAACCCGGGCGTGACCGTGAGCCTGGTGCGGGATTACTCGGTCGATCCCGGCTGGGTCGAGGCCGTAGCCGGATCGATCCGCCGCTACTGGGAACAGCACGGTCGCGGTCAGAAACTGATGTTTTCCTTCCATGGTATCCCGCAGCGCCTGGCCGACGCGGGCGACCCGTATCCGCAGCGCTGCGAGGCCAGTGCGCAGGCCATCGCCAATGCACTGGGCCTGGGCAAGGACGACTGGCAGATGGGTTACCAGTCGCGCTTCGGCCGCGAGCGCTGGTTGCAGCCGTATGCCGAGCCCAGCCTGTGGGCGCTGGCCGAGTCCGGCGTGAAGCAGATCGACGTGGTCTGCCCCGGATTTGCCACCGACTGCCTGGAGACGCTGGAAGAGGTTGCGCTGGGCTTCACCGAAACACTGGCCGAGCGCGGTGCGACGATGCGCTACATCCCCTGCCTCAACGCCGAGCCGGAGCATGCACGCGCCCTGGCACGGCTGGCCGTGTCCTCGCTGGCATGAGCCTGCAACCGTTTGAACTCCAGGTCGGGGGCGCACGCGTCGCCGGCCTGCGCAACCACGGCGGCGGCCCACGCGTGCTGGCCCTGCATGGCTGGCTCGACAACGCCGCCAGCTTCGTGCCGCTGGCGCCGCACCTGTCGGCGTTGCAGCTGGTTGCCATCGATCTGCCCGGCCACGGTCACAGCGCACACCTGCCGGCGGGTGCCAGCTACACCACGGCCGCCGCGATCTGCCACGTACTCGATGTCGCCGACGCGCTGGGCTGGGACCGATTCAGCCTGCTCGGCCATTCAATGGGTGCCGGCATTGCCAGCCTTACCGCCTCGGTCAGCGACCGTGTTGATCGGCTGGTGGCGATCGAAGCACTCGGCGGCCTGCGCGGTCCCGAGGAAGAAACGGCGCATCGCCTGCGCGAGCATGTGAACGCCACGCGGGCGTTGGCACGCAAGCAGCTGCGCGTGTTTCCCGATCTGGCAGCGCCGATCCGCGCGCGGATGATGACCAACCAGCTCAGCGAACCCTGCGCACGGCTGCTGGTCGAGCGCGGCGTGGAACCGGTCGAAGGTGGCTACCGCTGGTGCAGCGACCCGCGCCTGATGCTGCCCACCGCGATCCGCCTCAGCGAAGGCCAGATCGACAACCTGCTGCAGGCCATCGCCTGCCCGACGCAGGTGATCTATGCCACGCCGGCGCAGTCCTACTATCCCGAGCCGATGCGCAGTGATCGCCTGCAGCACCTGCGTGATGGACGGCTGGCCGTGTTTCCCGGCAACCACCACCTGCATATGGAAGACCCGGCACGCATCGCCGGGGTGATCCTGCGCTTCCTCGGCAACGACAACGCCGGCTGAGTCGCAGCGTCCGCGCACTTCATTCTGCGCAGTTGCGGCCGATACATCGGTTGCGGGCCACTGCGTCCGCAGCACGTGGGCCCGGTCGGGCCTGCGGCGTGTGTCTGGTCCTGCAAGGAAGTCCGCATGCCCGCTCCATTGCTCCGTCACCCACAGGATGTGGTCACGGCGCCCCGTCTGCGCGACGTTGATTGCGTCGCATTCCCCGAATTCCCGGTCCATGCCCTGGCCACGCACTCGTGCGTGCGCCACCGTGTGGCCGTAGCCGTCTGCTGATCCAGGAGTCGCCGATGTCCGCTGCATCCACTCGTCCCCCCGATACCGCCCGCCTGCCGCATCTGCAGCAGCTCGCCCACCGCGCTGACCGCCGATTGCTGATCGGCAGTGCGGCACTGGCGGTGGCCGGCCTGGTGCTGGCCCTGCGCGGGCCTCATGCCCTGACCGCCTCGCTGGTTGCGGCCGCTGTGCTGCCTGCCATATGGCTGGCCGGTCCCAAGGCCGGCCATTGCGTCACCCGCAATGGCCTGGCGCTGTTGTTGTCGCTGCAGCTGGCAGGGCTGTGCGCGATCACGGGCCTGTCACCGGCGTTGCCGATTGCACTGCTGCTGGGCGTGCTGTTGAGCCATCGTGATCGCCTGCCGGTATGGCTGGCCGGTGGCATCGGCACGCTCGCGCTGCTGGCGCCGTTGCAGGACGGTGCCGCGCTGTGGCCAACGCTGCTGCAGGCCAGCATGTTCGCGGGCCTGACCTTGTTCCTCGGCCAGGTCGCACTGCGCCTTCGGCAGCAGACCGAGGCCCTTGGCCACGGCCCGCGTCGGCTTGCCGCGCTGGCACGCGACATTGCCACCGGTGCCGATCTTGGTGCACATGCCGACACCAGCGCCTATGCACCGGGTTCACTCGCCCACGCCCTGGCCGACACTGCACGCCACGTGCAGACCCAGCGTGGACTCGAGGCGGCGGCGCATGCCGAGAATGCGCAGATCCGCCAGGCGCTGGATGCCTCGCGCACTGCGATGATGATCGCCGACAACGATCACGTGATCCGCTATGTGAACCGCTCGGTGGTGGCTCTGCTGCGCAACCAGCAGGCGACACTGCGCCAGGCCTTCCCTGACTTCGATGCCGAACGCCTGGTCGGCAGCAGCATCCATCGCTTCCATGCCAACCCGGACCGCATCCGCGCCATCCTCAATGGCCTGCAGACCAGCCACAACGGCAAGGTACAGATCGGCCCGGTGCACTTCGCCCAGGTGGTCACCCCGGTGTTCGATGCACAGGGCATGCGCCTCGGCTTCGCCGTGGAATGGCATGACCGTACCCAGGAGCTGGCGCTTGAGAACGCCGTGGCCGGCATCGTCGCTGCTGCCGCTGCCGGCGATCTGGGCCAGCGCCTGCAGGCAACCGAAGGCGCCAGCTTCCTCGATGGCCTGACCGGTGGCATCAACCAGCTGCTCGATACGCTGGGCAGCACCGTCGATGAAGTACGGCAGATGCTTTCGGCGCTGGCCAACGGCGATCTTGATCGGCGCATGCGCGGTGAGTACCACGGTGCCTTCGCCGCGATCCAGCGCGATGCCAACGCCACCGCCGGCCAGCTGGCGCGCATGGTGGGGCGCATCCAGCAGTGCGCAGCCTCGATCAGTACCGCCGCCAGCGAGATCGCTGCAGGCAATGGTGCGCTGTCCGAGCGCAGCGAGCGCCAGGCGGCGCACCTGCAGGAAACCGCTGCCTCGATGGAGGAGCTGACCGCCACCGTGCGCCAGAATGCTGCGCATGCGCGCGAGGCCAGTGAGCTGGCTGCGTCCACGCAGAGCGCCGCCAGTGATGGCAACACCGCGATGCAGCGGGTTGTCGACACCATGCAGGCGATTGAAGGCGCCTCGAAGCGGATCGGCGACATCACCGGCGTGATCGACGGCATCGCCTTCCAGACCAATATCCTCGCGCTCAATGCGGCGGTGGAAGCCGCGCGTGCCGGTGAACAGGGTCGTGGCTTCGCCGTGGTGGCCAGCGAGGTGCGCGTGTTGGCGCAGCGCTCCGCCGCCGCCGCACAGGAAATCAAAAAGCTGATCGATGAGGCAGGCCGGCAGGTGGGCGAAGGTGCCCAGCTGGTGGCCGACGCCGGCAAGCGGATGCAGGGCATTGCCGGCGGCGTGGAGGATGTCAGCCACCTGATGCGCGAAATTTCCGCAGCGTCGCAGGAGCAGTCGACCGGCATCGAGCAGATCAACCAGACCGTGGTGCAGATGGACCAGGCCACGCAGCAGAACGCGGCGCTGGTGGAAGAAGCCACCGCGGCCGCACGCGAGCTGCAGTCGCAGGCGGGGACGCTTACCGAGGCGGTATCGGTGTTCCGCCAGCAGGAACCGCACGAGGTCCCGCGGGCCGCCTGATCCGGGCCTGCAATGCGATCCTGGTCAAGACGGCGCCCGCAGGGCGCCGTTTTTTTGCCTGCTTCTGCGTGATGGGTCAGGAAAAGTCCGCTTCCGGATCTGCCGTGAGGAGCGGCCAGCCCTGTTTGGCGCCGCATCCACACACGGCGTGGATCTACCGGTAGTGCCGGCCGCTGGCCGGCAATCGATTGGTAGCGGCCAACCTTGGTTGGCGCAATGCTTCCTCGTGGACGGCATCCACGCATGGCGTGGATCCACCGGGCGATGTAACGCCATCGGGTTGCCGGCCAGCGGTCGGCACTACCCACGTTTCCTGCGCACAAAGAAAAACCCCGCTGCGTCAGCAGCGGGGTTTTGGGTATAAACCCTGGCGATGACCTACTCTCGCATGGCTTGAGCCACACTACCATCGGCGCAGCTTCGTTTCACTTCCGAGTTCGGGATGGGATCGGGTGGTTCCACAGCGCTAATTTCACCAGGGAGGCTTTTGGAGCGTCGCACTCGTCCCTGTGGGACAAGGCGCCAGCCTCGCATAGTTCTTGTGACGTAGCGTGCACTTGGATGCTCTTACGACGCTGTCGTAAAGCCAAGGCAACTTGAGGTTATATGGTCAAGCCGCACGGATCATTAGTATCAGTTAGCTCAATACATTGCTGTACTTACACACCTGACCTATCAACCACGTAGTCTACATGGTTCCTTC